>NZ_JBRBUA010000007.1:0-47974 GCF_052826345.1 Brevirhabdus sp.
ATCATGTTTGGATTGGTCGCGTTCTGGCGGTCGCTCCAGCCCTCGGCAGGCACAGTCATCCGTCCAGCGCAACAGACTGCCCGGCAGTCCGGCACTCCCTGCCGAACCCCCAAGGAATGAAAAAAGGCGCCCCGGAAGGCGCCTTTCTAACCGGCTTGGAATAAGTCTCAGCCGTTCAGAGCGGCCTGGGCCTTTTCGACGATCGCGCCGAAGGCTTCGGGCTCGTGCACGGCCAGGTCGGCCAGCACCTTGCGGTCGACTTCAATGCCGGCCAGCGAAAGGACGTTGATGAAACGCGAATAGGTCAGCGCTTCGTCATGGGCGCGGACGGCGGCGTTGATCCGCTGGATCCACAGCGCGCGGAAGTTCCGCTTGCGCACCTTGCGGTCGCGCGTTGCATACTGGTTCGCCTTGTCTACAGCTTGCGTCGCGGTGCGGAAGTTGCTGCGGCGGGCACCGAAATAGCCTTTGGCGGCCTTCAGAACCTTCTTGTGACGGGCGTGAGTGGTCGTGCCACCTTTAACTCGGGACATATCTCAAACTCCTCAGCGCGCGTAGGGCATGTAGCTTTTGACGATCTTCTCGTCGGGCTTCGACAGCACCTGCGTGCCGCGGGCATCGCGGATGAACTTCGTCGTCCGCTTGATCATGCCGTGCCGCTTGCCGGCCTGACCGGCCTTGACGCGGCCGGACGCCGTGACCTTGAAGCGCTTCTTGGCGCTCGATTTCGTCTTCATCTTGGGCATTTCCGTCTCCTCTTCGGGCGGTGAAGGCGCGACTCGGCATGCCACTGGGGCCGGTCGCACCGTTGGAAGCGGCCTTTTAGGCGGGCAAGGCGAGGTTGGCAAGCGCTTATCGGCCCTCACATCACCCAAGCGATCAGGCGGACGAACACCATCGGCACATCGGAGGGGCGGTAGCCGCCCGGATGGATCAGCGACGCGAAAACCACCATCGTTCCGGCGATCAGAAGGCTGAACACCGCGATCCGCGCGCTGCGCTGCTCGATCATGGCGCCCAGGATGCCTGTGATCGCCAGAACCCCCAGCACGATCCCGGCCGCCATGAAGAGATCGGAAACCATGCGCTGCCCCCTCCCCCGCGCGCCGGAACTTATTCCGGGTCGGACTTGTAGATCAGCCGTTCGGCACAAGGGGCGACGCGCAGGATGTTGGTGGTGCCGGGCACATTGAACGGCACGCCCGCGGTCACGACGATCTGCTCATCCTCGGTGGCGAAACCGCCCGTGCGCGCGGCCCGCGCCGCGTTCACCACGGCCATCTTGAACCGGTCGACCTCGCCTGTGATGACACAATGCATACCCCAGTGCAGGGCCAGCCGCCGGGCCGTGCCCACCAGCGGCGTCAGCGCGATGATCGGCACGGCCGGGCGTTCGCGGGCCACCAGCGCCGCGGTGGTGCCGGAATGGGTGAAACAGCAGATCACCTTGATGTCGGTCGTCTCGGCGATCTCGCGCGCGGCGGAGACGATCGCGTCGGCGACGGAAGTTTTCGTGCCGCCGCGGCTGGCCTCGACGACCTCGCGGTAAGTGGGATCGATTTCCACCTCAAGCGCGACGTTGTGCATCGTGGTGACAGCCTCGACCGGATAGGACCCGGCGGCGGATTCGGCGCTCAGCATCACGGCGTCGGCGCCCTCATAGATGGCGGTGGCCACATCGCTGACCTCGGCGCGCGTCGGCACCGGGCTTTCGATCATGGATTCGAGCATCTGGGTGGCCACGATCACGGGCTTGGCCACCGCGCGGCACCGCCGCACCAGCCGTTTCTGGATCGGCGGTACGTTCTGCACCGGCAGCTCCACGCCCAGATCGCCGCGCGCGACCATGATGCCGTCGGACGCGTCCAGGATCTCGTTGAACGCCTTCACGCCGGCGGGCTTTTCGATCTTGGACATGATCGCGGCGCGGCCCTGCACCAGTTCGCGGGCCTCCTCGACATCGGCGGCACGCTGGACGAAGCTCAGCGCAAGCCAGTCCACACCCAGCGCGCAGACATGCTCCAGATCCTCGCGATCCTTCTCCGAAAGCGCGGCAAGCGGCAGCAGGACGTCGGGCACGTTCACGCCCTTGCGGTTGGAAATGGTGCCGCCGACCGCGACCTCGCATTCGGCGAAATCAGCGCCGCATTCGCGTACCTTCAGCCGGACCTTGCCATCGTTGACCAGCAGGGTGGCGCCAACCTCAAGCGCGGCGAAGATCTCGGGGTGCGGCAGATGCACCCGACGCGCATCGCCCGGCGCCTCGTCCAGATCCAGCCGGAAACCGGCGCCCTCCTCCAGCTCGACCTCGCCTTCGGCGAAGACCCCGACGCGAAGCTTGGGTCCCTGAAGGTCGGCGAGAATGGCAATCGGGCGTTCCAGATCGCGCTCGACCTGGCGGATCATGGCGTGGCGCTCGGTGATTTCCGCGTGGCTGCCGTGGCTCATGTTCAGGCGGAACACATCGGCGCCCGCCTCGAACAGCGCGCGAATCGTCGCGTAATCGTTCGACGCAGGGCCCAGCGTGGCCACGATCTTGACATTACGGAGGCGTCTCATGTTCACCGCGGTCCTTCTGGTTGTTTGCGCAAACGTCGCAGGCGGTGCAGCTATGACTCAATTACCGGCAAGGGGCAACTGGCGCCTTGTCGCGGCGATGCGATCCGGCGCCCGGCTGCCCGCGCGGACGTTGCCCTTTGATACCGCCGCGAACAGGCCTATTTCTAGTCCCGCGGCGCAGGACCGCCGATGACAGGGAGAAAGCAATGGACGACCGGACAAGAACCGAACTGGAGGCCGCCGCCTTTCGCCGCCTGCGCGACCATCTGCGGCAGCGCACGGACGTGCAGAACATCGACATGATGAACCAGTCGGGGTTCTGCCGGAACTGCCTGTCGCGCTGGTATCAGGAAGCCGCCGCCGCGCATGGCATCGACATGGGCAAGGAAGAGGCCCGGGAGGAATTCTACGGCATGCCCTTCGCCGAATGGCGCGAGAAGTTCCAGACCGAGGCCAGCCCGGCGCAAAAAGCGCAATTCGATCGCAGCCACGACTGAAGCAACGCCTTCGGCGAGAGTATTGCGGCCAAGAAGAATGCCCTTCGCCACCTTCGACCGGCGACGAAGGGACTTCTCCTCGGGCGGTCATCGGCTCTCCAGCCTGTACCGCACCGCCATGGTGGCGCGGCGCGGTTAACCGAATGTGAAGGCGGGCTTCTTCTTGGAAAAAATACTCGCTTTCCCGGCAGGGGCGGCGCGCATCAGCTGGCTGTGTTGCGGCTTTCCTCGATGTAGATCTCGCGCAGACGCTGCGCCACGGGGCCGGGAGCGCCGTCGCCCAAGGTCTTCCCGTCGATTTCCACCACCGGCATCACGAAGGCCGAGGCGCTGGTGATGAAGGCCTCATCGGCCTGCTGGGCCTCCTCGATGGTAAAGGCGCGCTCCTCCACCTGCATCTGGGCCTCGCGGGCGAAACGCAGCACGGCGGCGCGGGTGATGCCGTGCAGGATCTCGCGGCCCAGGTGGCGGGTGATGATGCGCCCGTCCTTGACGATATAGGCGTTGTTGCTGGTGCCTTCGGTGACTTCGCCGTCCTCGACCATCCAGGCGTCATCCGCGCCCGCCTTCTTCGCCATCATCTTGCCCATCGAGGGGTAAAGCAGCTGCACGGTCTTGATATCGCGGCGGCCCCAGCGAATATCCTCTATCGAGATGACCTTGAGCCCCGTTTTCGCGGCGGGCGCCTGTGTCAGCGGCTTCGACTGGGTGAACAGCACGATCGAGGAGGGCACCGTTTCGGCATCGGGAAAGACGAAATCGCGGTCGTTGTCGGCGCCGCGGCTGATCTGCAGATAGATCATCCCCTCGTCGATGTCGTTGCGGGTGACAAGTTCGCGGTGCACCTGGCGCAGATCCTCGATCTCGATCGGGTTGGCCATGTCGAGCTCGCCCAGCGAGCGTTGCAGCCGCGCCGCGTGGCCGTCGAAATCGATCAGCTTGCCGCCCAGCACGCTGGTCACCTCATAGACGGCATCCGCAAAGAGGAACCCGCGGTCGAAGATCGACACCTTGGCCTCTTCCTCGGGCAGGTACTCTCCGTTCACGTAAACGATCCGGCTCATCCGTTCATCCTTTCAGCCCCAGAGCGCGTCACCGGGCGGGTGGACGCCGAGGTCGTTGAATTGCAATGCGTGGGGCCGGTCTTCGGCCAGCAGAAGCGGCCCGTCAAGGTCCGTCACCGCCGCGCCCTGCGCGACCAGCACCGCGGGGGCCATCGCGAGCGACGATCCCACCATGCATCCCACCATGATGCCGAACCCCGCCTCCCGCGCCGCATCGCGCAGCGCCAGCGCCTCGGTCAGGCCGCCGGTCTTGTCGAGCTTGATGTTCACCAGATCGTATTTGCCCGTGAGGTCCGGCAGGCTGTCGCGGTCGTGGCAGGATTCGTCGGCGCAGACCGGCAGGGCGCGCGCGATCTCGCCCAGCATGTCGTCCTGCCCCGCGGGCAGCGGCTGTTCCACCATATCCACGCCCAGCCGCAGCAGATGCGGCGCCAGCTCGCCGTAGACCTCGGCGGTCCAGCCTTCGTTGGCGTCGACGATGATGCGGGACGCGGGCGCGCCGCGGCGCACGGCCTCCAGCCGGGGCATGTCGTCGGGGGTGCCCAGCTTGATCTTGAGCAGCGGCCGATGGGCGTGGGTCCGCGCGGCGGCCTGCATCGCCTCGGGCGTGTCGAGCGACAGGGTAAAGGCGGTGATCTGCGGCACCGGCGGCGCCAGCCCGGCCAGCTGCCAGACCCGCTGCCCGCTTTGCTTGGCCTGAAGGTCCCAAAGCGCGCAATCGACCGCGTTGCGCGCCGCGCCCGCGGGCAGCAGCCCCTGCAAGGCGCCACGATCCAGCCGCGCGGGCAGGCCCGCGATCTGCGCCGCCACGCTGTCCGGCGTTTCGTCGTAGCGGGCGTAGGGTACGCATTCGCCCCAGCCCGTGACGCCACCCTGATGCGCGCGCACCGTCAACACCTGCGCTTCGGTGCGGGAGCCGCGGGAAATGGTGAACACCTGCGCCAGCGCGAAGACATCGCGGGCCACCTCCAGGCGAATGTCGGACGGCTGGGTCATACGGCCTCCAGGGCGTCGACCAGACGCTCCGCGCCATAGCGGAACGGGTCCACCGCGGGCAGGCCCAGCCGGGTTTCGATGTCGCGCAGGCAGGCCTCGGCGGCGGCATCGTCGAGGTTCGAGGTGTTGACCGACACCCCGACCACCCGGCAGTCGGGGTTGGCCACGCGCGCCAGCGCCAGCGCCGTGTCGCGCAGCACCTCCAGCGAGGGCAGCGCATAGCCCGGCAGGCCCCGCATATGGCTGCGCGTCGGTTCATGGCACAGGATCAGCGCATCGGGTTGCCCGCCGTGGATCAGCGCCATCGTCACGCCCGAGAACGAGACGTGGAACAGGCTGCCCTGCCCCTCGATCAGATCCCAGTGGTCGGGATCGTTGTCGGGGGTCAGCCATTCGACGGCCCCGGCCATGAAATCGGCCACCACCGCATCCAGCGGCACGCCTTCGCCGGTGATCAGGATGCCGGTCTGGCCGGTGGCGCGGAAACTGGCCCTGGTGCCGCGGGCGCGCATCACGGCCTCCATCGCGAGGGCGGTATACATCTTGCCGACCGAACAATCGGTGCCGACCGCCAGACAGCGCTTGCCGCGGCGCTTTTCGCCGTTGGCGATGGGATAGCGCACCGACGGGATGCGCACATCGTGCAGCTTGCGCCCGGCCTTGTCGGCGGCGGCCTTCAGATCGGCATCGTCGCGCAGCAGGTTGTGCAGACCGCTGGCCAGGTCATAGCCCTTTTCCAGCGCATCCAGCAGGACCTGCTTCCACGCGGGCGAAATGACGCCGCCGCGGTTGGCCACGCCGATCACCAGCGTCCTGGCGCCCGCGCGCAGACCCGCATCCAGATCCATGTCGGGCAGCCTCATGTCGGCCTTGCAGCCCGGCAGCCGCAGCTGGCCCAGCGCATATTCCGGGCGCCAGTCGCGGACGCCCTGCGCGACCTTGGCGGCCAACGCGTCGGGCGCGTCGCCCAGAAACAGAAGATAGGGTGTCTCGATCATGGAACTTCCTTTCGTTTGCGCGCAGGATAGAGCAGCGGCGCCGGAGATACCGCCGGAATCATGGCGTCGATCCAGATAAATCCGGTAGATTCTTGCGGCATGATCGAAGAATGCAGGAGAAGCTTGCGTAGCATACCCCTGCGTGCGCAGCCACTCCCCATTCGGGTTGCGAGCAGCGTCATAATATTCTACGCCATCGAACAATCTCTGCGCAATATCCTTACCCGAGGCCCCCATATGAGTTTTCGCATCCAGCCGACCGCGCCCGCTTGCCCCAATCGCTGCCAGTTGTTCGGCCCCGGCTCCCGGCCTGCCATCTTCGAGAAGATGGCGGGCAGTGCGGCGGATGTCATCAATCTGGACCTCGAAGACAGCGTCGCCCCCGACGACAAGGCCGAAGCGCGGCGCAACGTGGTCGAGGCCGTCGGCGATATCGACTGGGGCCGCAAGACCCTGTCGGTGCGCATCAACGGGCTGGACACCGAATGGTGGTATCGCGACGTGATCGACCTGATCGAACGGGCCGGGCCGCGGCTTGACCGGATCATGGTGCCCAAGGTCGGCAACGCCGCCGATCTTTATGCCGTCGATGCCCTGATCACCGCGGCCGAGCGCGCCGTGGGCCGCGAGACGCCCATCGCGCTGGAGGTCATCATCGAAAGCGCGGCTGGCATCGCCAATGTCAGCGAGATCGCCGCCGCATCGCCGCGCCTGCAAGCGATGAGCCTGGGCGCCGCCGATTATGCGGCCTCGATGGGGATGCAGACGACGGGCATCGGCGGCACGCAGGAAAACTATTACATGCTGCATGAGGGCGCGCGCCATTTGTCCGATCCCTGGCATTGGGCGCAGACCGCCATCGTCGCCGCCTGCCGCAGCAACGGCGTGCTGCCGGTGGATGGTCCCTACGGCGATTTCAGCGACGACGAAGGGTTCCGCGCGCAGGCGCGCCGCTCGGCCACGCTGGGCATGGTCGGCAAATGGGCGATCCACCCCAAGCAGGTGGCGCTGAGCAATGAGGTCTTCACCCCGTCAGAGGACGCCGTGGCCGAAGCACGCGAAATCCTCGCGGCAATGGAAAAGGCCAAATCCGAGGGATCGGGCGCGACGGTCTACAAGGGCCGCCTGGTCGATATCGCCTCGATCAAGCAGGCGGAGGTCATCGTGCGCCAGTCGGAAATGATTGCACGCTGACTGCCGCTGGCGGACATCCGCGCCCCTGCCCCTGAAAGCTCAGTGCGTGACGGGATCGCGGCCCGAGCGCCGGATGACGATGCCGCACCCGCGCGCGCTGACCTCGATATCCTTCCGCGGCTGAGCGGCGCGCAGATCGGCGTGCCTGGACGCGGCCTCGCGCACCCGCAATTCGGCGTCGGACGCGTGGCGCGGCGACGCCGAATTGCGGCCAAGACGCCCGAGAATCAGGATGATGGCAGGAGAAAGAGAGAGAAAAACCAGTACTATTTCCAAGCTGAACATACGCAACGCCTCCGAAACCTCCGTTCAGGATCGCAGGTGTTAGTGTTTCGCCAAGGGCAACAATCTGGCTTTTTCAGGGCAATGGTCGCACAACGCGGCCAATCCGGTCCGGGCTATGCGCGGCGGAGGGCGGTCGGCCACGGGGGCGGATAACGGGGGGCGCGGGTCGGGAGGCGCGGGTCGGGCAAAGATCGCCCGTCACCGGAAACCCGGAAACCTCAGGCCGCGACGGCCACGGGACGCGGCAGGCAGCTGTGCACCGCAACCCGGGCGTCGGCCTCGCCGCCGCCGACGAAAGTCAGATAAGCCACGGGTTTTTCGGCTTTTCGCAACGCCACACGGCGCGCGTTGATGCGCCCCTGCCGGATCAGGGCTGCGCAGGTCATCGAAAACACCACCAGAATCATGATCATGTAGATATTTGTAAACATCGGTTCCTCTGATGGTCTGCTCGTTTGATGGTCTGCTCGTTTGATGGTCTGCTCGTTGATTTGGCCTTCTATCGCGCCCGGCTGTGGCGGGATCATGGCAAGCCTCGGGCGTTTGCTGGGTTTCGCGGGGTCAACTGTGGCAGGACCGTCCGGGTTCCAGCGCCTTTCCGCCGATGCGCGGCACGACTGCGGTAGGGGCGCGGGCCCGCGACGCAGTTGCAAAGCGCGCCACTGCGGGCCATATACGGCCCAGCCTCCAAGGGAAGAGATCCATGCAGAACTATCTGGAATTCGAGCGTCCTCTGGCAGAAATCGAAGGCAAGGCCGAAGAGCTGCGCACGATGGGGCGCAACAATGAAAAGATGGATGTCGAAAAGGAAGCCGCCGCGCTGGATGGCAAGGCCTCCAAGCTGCTGGCGTCGCTTTACGCGGATCTGTCGCCCTGGCAAAAATGCCAGGTGGCGCGGCACCCCGCCCGCCCGCATTGTCAGGATTACATCGGCACGCTGATCACCGACTACACCCCGCTTGCCGGCGATCGCAACTTTGCCGACGATCACGCCGTGATGGGCGGGCTGGGTCGGTTCGACGGGCGGCCCGTGGTGATCATGGGGCAGGAAAAGGGCTTTGACACGAAGACCCGGATCGAACGCAACTTCGGCATGGCGCGCCCCGAAGGATACCGCAAGGCGATCCGTCTGATGGATCTGGCCGATCGCTTTCAGCTGCCGGTGATAACGCTGGTCGACACCCCCGGCGCCTATCCCGGCAAGGGGGCCGAGGAACGCGGCCAGTCCGAGGCCATCGCCCGCGCGACCGAGCGGTGCCTGCGCATCGGCGTGCCGCTGGTTTCCGTCGTCATCGGCGAGGGCGGATCGGGCGGCGCGGTGGCCTTTGCCACCGCCGACCGCATCGCGATGCTGGAACATTCGATCTATTCGGTAATCTCGCCCGAGGGGTGCGCGTCGATCCTGTGGAAGGACGCCTAGAAGATGCGCGAAGCCGCCGAGGCGCTGCGCCTGACGGCCCAGGACCTGAAAACGCTCGGCGTGATCGACCGGATCATCGCCGAACCGATGGGCGGCGCCCAGCGCAACAGCGCCGAGGCGATCGAGAATGTGCGCAAGGCAATCGCCGCCATGTTGAAGGATCTGAACGGCAAACCGGCGGAGGCGCTGGTCGCGCAGCGCCGCAAGAAATTCCTGAACATGGGCGCCAAGGGCCTGGCCGCCTAGCGCAGCCGCCCATCCGGGCGCGCCATCGCCGCGCGACGCGCCCGAAACCTGTCTTCGGCCCCTTGGGCTGCGCGATGGGCCGCCGCGTCAGGCGCGCCCGGCCTGTCCGCTCAAGGCGCGGGATCTTTCGGCGGCCGCGGATCCGAACGCTCGTGCATCGGCGGCGCGGGGCGCGGCGGGACGGTGAAGCCGCCCTCCGCCATCAGCTTGTCGGACGCATCCTCGATCACCACCTCAAGCTGGGTCAGAAAGGCGCGTTTGGTCTGGCCCGGCTCGATCACCGGCAGGAATTCCACGATCGCCGTGCCCGGCCTGCGCATCACCGCGCGCTTGGGCCAGAACAGCCCCACGTTGGTGGCCGCGGGCACGCAGGGCTGGCCCAGCTGTTCATAGAGCACGGCCGAGCCGCCCTTGTAGGTCTCCGGCGCGCCGGGGGCGACGCGGGTGCCCTGCGGGTAGATGATCAACTGACCGGGCGCCTGCAATCCGCAGGATACCTCGGCGACCATCTGCGCGATGGCGCGTCCGCGCTTGCCCCGATCGACCGGCACGCAGCCGATGCGCCGGGCGAACTGGCCCAGAATCGGGGTGTAGAGCAATTCGCGCTTCATGATGAACTTGGCGCGGGGCACATTGGCAAAGATGATGATGATATCGAGGAACGACTGGTGCTTGGCCGCGACCATGCATTCCATCGTCGGGGGCGTGCCGCGCACCTCGACCTTGAGCCCGACCATCCAGCGCGCCGACCAGATCACCCAGTTGCAAAAGGCGTGGCACGCCCCATAGGCCCAGCGGCGGCTGAACAGCGCGCCGGGGGCATAGGCGACACCGATCACGAACATGCCGAAATAGACGAAGAAGTTGAAGATGAGCGAACGCACCCACTGCACGGCATAGGCGATCATTTCAGCCTCCTGAGGGTACGGAATGCGGCGATTCGGGTCGCGGCGAACGCGACCAGCGCCGCCAGCGGCGGCACGGTGAACGGCACCAGCCAGCCAAGGCCGGAAAAGCCGAGGCCGGTCAGGAAACCGCCGGCCGGATCGGTGGCGGGCAGCATCGCTATCGCGATCATGCCCAGCATCGTGCCGATGCCCGCGCCCAGCAGCGCGCGCAGGGTGAAACGCCGCACGAAGGCGCGCGCGATGAACACGTCGCGCGCCCCCACGAGCCGCAGGACGCGGATGACCTGCGCATTGGCCGAAAGCGCCGTGTTGGCGGCAAGCGTGATCATCGCTCCGGTCGAGGCCACGATCAGCGCGATCGACAGCCACCCCAGCATCCGCAACCTGTCGGCGGCAGCGACCAGCGGCCGGCGCCAACGCGTGTGATCGTCGAAGACGGCGCCCGGCGCTTCGGCGGCCAGCCGTTGGCGCAGGCCCTCTATGTCGACGCCCTCCCCCTGTTCGGTCACCTCGATCAGCTGCGGCACCGGCAGGCTGTCCAGCGGCAGATCGGGGCCGAACCAGGGTTCCAGCAGCGCGCGCTGCTCGGCATCGCTCAGCGCGCGGGCGGACGCGACGCCGGGGGTCGTCTGCAACACGCGCAGGGCCGCGGCGGTCTGCGCCTGCATCTGGGCCTCCGGCGCGGAAATGCGCACGGTGGAGGTGCGCGCAAGCTCCGCCGACCAGCGGTCGGCCAGCCGTCCGGTGGCCAGCGACAACGCCAGCGCGAAGACGGCCAGAAACGCCATCGCGCCGGCGGTAAAGGCGGTCAGCGTGACCGTGAACCCCGAGGGCGGCACCACCTTGTCGGACCCGGTGTTGCCGCGCAACAGCGCGATCCAGCCCGCCATGCGCCCGCCATCGGCGGACCGCCCGCCGCGCGGCCCGCGCCGGGTCCCGGACCTGGCAGGGGATCGCACGGCACGTTCATCCGGCGGCACGGCGGCGCTCACAGGTCGGCCCCCGCGAGCTGGAGCTTGCGGTTGCCGATGCGCAGCACCCGCGCCGCCACGGATGATTTCGCGGCCCGGATCAGGTTCAGATCATGGGTGGCGATCAGAACGGTCTTTCCCATGCGGTTGAGTTCCAGCAACAGCGCCAGCAGCCGCTGCGACATTTCCCAGTCGATGTTGCCGGTGGGCTCATCGGCCAGGATCACGTCCGGCGACATGATGATCGCCCGCGCGAGCGCCGCGCGCTGGCGTTCGCCGCCCGACAGCTGCGGCGGCAGGGCCTCGGCACGTTCGGACAGCCCGACCCAGCCGATCAGATCGTCCAGGTTCGCCGTCTCGGCCGAGGCGGCCATGCCCGACACCTGCAACGGCAGCGCGATGTTGTCGCGCAGGCTGAGGTGATCCAGAAACTGGCAATCCTGGTGAACGACGCCGATCCGGCGACGCAGCAGCGCGACCGCATCGCGGTCGAGGTCGCGCACCTCGCGGCCCAGCAGGCGCAGATGGCCCGCCGTCGGTATCAGATCGGCATAACAGAGCTTCAGAAAGGTGGTCTTGCCCGCCCCCGACGGCCCGGTCAGAAAATGGAAGGAGCCTGTCGGAAGGTTGATCGAGATATCCGAAAGCAACTCGGCGCCGCCATAGCTGTAGGCCACGTTGTCCAGTTCGATCACTGCCTGCCTCGTTCCTCGTGTCGCGCGTGAGTGTCGCGCAACAAACCGGAGGATTCAATCGGTGCTTGCCCACAAATGCTTTGATTCCGCATATCCCGTTGTTAAAACCCGTTCGACGCCCCTATCGGTCAATCCGCGGGCCAAAACAACGAACAGGATCCCGGATGAGGTTGATCTGCCCAAATTGCGACGCTCAGTACGAGGTGGGCGCTGGCGTCATTCCGCCAGAAGGCCGCGACGTTCAGTGTTCCAATTGCGGACATATCTGGTTCACGCGCGCCGAAGATCTGGAAGCCCAGCCCGCCCCCGAAGCGCAAGCCCCCGGGACCGGGGCCGCGCGGGAGCCGGAACCCGAGGCCGAGGATCGGGCCAAAGGTGACGCCGCGCCCGTCGACAGCCGCAGCGACAAACGCGGCGAAGAGCCGACCCGAAAGGCGGCGCCGAAATCGCCCGCCCCCGCCGCTGCTGCCCCCGCCGCCTCCGCCGCATCGGCAGACGACGAGTTCGAGCAGAACCTGCGCGACGCCCTGGGCGGGGATGAGCCGCCCGACGCCGCCGAGGTCTCCGCCACCCCCGCGTCATCCTCCTCGAGGGAGGCCGATGACTTCTTCGCCGGGGCGCAGATGGGCGGCTATGAGGAAGACTACGAAGCCGCGCCGGGCGCCGTGCACACCCGGCGCGAGCTCGACCCCGACATCGCCGAGGTGCTGCGCCAGGAGGCCGAGCGCGAGGCCGCTGCCCGACGTTCCGAAACCAACACCCCACTGGAAACCCAGACCGATCTGGGCCTGGATGAGCGCCAGGACACCCGTGCAGGGGCCGCGCGCGCGCGCATGGCACAGGTCTCCGGACGGGCCGCCGCCGCCGCGGCGGCGACCGGCGCCGTGCGCGCGCGCCCCGGCGCGCCGGATCGCGACGACAGGGATGGCGGGCGCGATCTGCTGCCCGACATCGAGGAAATCAACTCCTCCCTGCGGTCGGGCGGCGCAAGGCGCAGCGGGGACACCCCCGTGATCGAAGAGCTTGAGGTCGAGAATTCGCGCAAGCAGGGGTTCCGGCTGGGCTTCGTGCTGGTGGTCCTGCTGATCGGCCTTTTGTGGGCGGCCTATGCCTATGCCCCCGCGATCGTGGAACGGGTGCCTGAATCGGGTGCGATCATGCAGCGATATGTCGACGCGGTGAACGTCCTGCGGGTCGAGCTGGACGGGCTGACACGCACCGCGGTCGAGGCGATCCAGCGCCTGACCGGCTGAACCGTCATCGGGCCGCGCGCGTGGCGGGCGACGGGTGCCTCCGGCGGGGATATTTGAGCGACAATGACGCCTGAGCCGGGATTCGGTGCCGGATGCCGCAGTCAAAAGCGGTCGAGCAGGCGGCGCAGGTAGTCGAGCTCGACATCGGGGCGGGACTGATCGCCGGACCGGCGGCGGATCTCGTCCAGAAGTTCCCGCGCGCGGCGATAGACGTCTTCGCCCTGCAACAGGTTTTCGTCGGACCCGACACGGCCCGAGCCGCCCATATCGCGGCCCAGCGGGTCGCGGTCATTACCGGACGGGCTGCCCTGCGCCATGCCGTTCTGCTGGCCCTGACCCTGCTGTTGCTGCTGGCGTGCCAGCGCGTCGCCCAGATTGCGCATCCCTTCGCGCAGCGCATCCATTGCTTCGGCCTGACCGTCCAGCGCCTCGGCGGTTTGACCGTCGCGCAGCGCTTGCTCGGCGCGATCCATCGCCTTGCCCGCACGTTCCAGCGCCTGCCGCGCGGCGTCGCCTTCGGCGGTGCCCGCGCCCGGCAGATTTCCGCGCTGTTGATCCAGTTGATCGCGCAGGGCCTGCTGCCGTTCGGCAAGACTGCCCGATTGGCCGGGAGTCCGGCCCGGATTTTGCCCTGAGTTTTGGCCCGGATTTTGGCCCTGTGATTGGCCCGGTTGATTTTGACCCTGCCGGGGCTGGCCGGGTTGGCCGCCGGGATTGAACTGATCCTGCAACTGCTGGAACGACTCGTCGGACAGACCCTGCTGTTTGCGCAGGGTGTCCGACAGACCCTCCATCGCCTGCTGGCCGGGCGATTGCTGCCCCTGCTGGCCCTGGGTCACCTGCATGTTTTCCATCATGCGCCGCAGCTGTTCCATCAGTTGCTGCGCCTCGGCCATGCGGCCCTGCTGCATCAGCTCCTGAAGCCGGTCGAGCATGTCCTGCAACTGTTGGCCGGTCATTTCCCGGGTCTGCTGGTTGTCGGCCTGCTGACGGTTCGGATCGCGCTGGTTCTGCTGGGCAAGCTCCGCGATGTAATCCTGCGTGGCTTTGCGCAGCTCATCCATCAGCTTGGCGATCTCGTCGTTGGTGGCGCCGTTTTTCATCGCCTCCGACAGGCGGTCCTGCGCGCGGCGCAGGCGGTCCAGCGCGGAGGACAGCTCCCCCTCCTCGAATTTCAGCGCGGCCTGCCACAGCATGGCCGCAACATCGTCGCGCTGCTCGACGGTCATGCCCGCGGCGACGGCGCCCTCCAGCCTGCGCATGGCGATGCGCAGCAGCAGATAACCCTTTTGGTTGGTGATGAACCCATTGGGCAGATAGGTGATCGCACGGATTATCCGGGCGGCGCGGGGGCCGTTTTCCCGGCTCCAGAGGATATCGCGGCGCTGCTCGGCGATCGAGGCGGCGACGGGGTCGAAGAACCGCCGCCCCGGCATGGTCATGTTCAGAGGCGGCGTCTGGCCCTGCTGATCCAGCGCATCGCGCACCGAAAGCGTGATGGTGACGGGCAGGCCCGCCCAGGGGTGATCGGCGAAATCCTGCACCAGCGTTTCGGTGAAATCGGCGCGGTCGCCGGAAATCGTCATCGGCAGGTCGACCACCACCGAATCGCGCGGCTCGGGCTCGACCGCGAGGCCGTAGCGGCGGTCGCGGCGCGCCCGGTCGAGCGTCAGCGTCGCGGTCCCCGACTGGACGCCGTAGTCGTCATGCGCCTCGAACCCCAGCTTGAGCGCGCCCTCGGGCGTGGTTTCGGGCGCTGCGGCGCCGAAGGTGACATGGGGCGGGGCATCGGGGACGACAGCGACCTGCCATTCCGCGCCGCCCGCGCCGTCGATGCGCAGATCGCCGGATCGCGCGATCACCCCCTCGAACCCGTTGTCGGGCGCGGCGGCTTCGGCAGGCCGGGCGGCGGGGTCATCCGGCGTTGTCTCATCCGATGCGGGCGGCGGCGGCGCGATGTCCTGCACCAGCGAGAGGGCGCCCAGCTGGCCGTAAAACCGCAGCGACAGGCGGCTGCCCTGCGGCACCGACAGCGCCCCCGGCGCGATGTCGTTGAGGTATATCCCCGGCTTGCCGGTGTAATCGGGCGGCGTGATCCAGCCTTCCCAGCTGGGGCCGACGGCCAGCACATCGCCTTGTCCCGGCGCCATGCCCGTCACGCTGGAAACGCGCCAGACCGACCCGAAGATCAGCGCCACCACGAAAACCGTGGCCGCCACATAACGCAGCGCGAAGGGATCGCGCGCGGCGATCCGCAGATCCGGGCCGACGCTGCGGACCGTCGACAGACGCTGCGCCATCCCGATCACATGGGCGTTCCAGACCGCTTGCGAGGCGGGGTCGTCCGCACCGATGGCCTGCGTATCGGCCAGCGCCGCGATCGGCCGTCCCGGCAGGCTGCGGTCGAGACGGTCCAGCGCCTCCGCCCGGATGGGCCAGCGCATCTTGCGTATGCCGTGGATCAACGCGGCCAGCAGCGCCAGCACCGAAAGGACCGCCGCCGTCCACAGGGCCTCCAGCGGGATCAGATCGTGCAACCCCATGAACAGCAGGCCGACGATCAACAGGCAGATCGACCAGAGCGGCCAGAAGGCGTAGGTGATGCGTTCGGCAACCATACCGATCCGGGTCAGCCACAGCGGCCGACCCAGCCGGGCCAGGGCGGCCGCGGGGGTCAGGGTATCGTCGCGCATCGCACTCTCCGCCGATCGGGCGCGCCCGATCAGACGCATCACAACCACGGCGGTATGCTATCGCGCGCGATGATCTGCGCATAGTCCGGTCGTGCACGTATGACAGCGAATTGATCGCCCTGCACCAGAACCTCGGGGATCAGGGGGCGGGTGTTGTATTCCGAGGCCATCACCGCCCCGTATGCGCCCGCGGAGCGGAAGGCGATCAGATCGCCCTCGGACAGGGGAGGCATGGGGCGCTGACGGGCGAATGTGTCGCCCGTCTCGCAGACCGGCCCGACGATATCGACCGGCGCCAGATCGACCCCAGCTGCGGGCTCCACCAGCGGCACGATGTCGTGATACGCCCCGTACATCGACGGGCGGACAAGATCGTTCATCGCGCCGTCCAGGATCAGGAAATCGCGATCCTCGCCCTGTTTCATCCAGATGACGCGGCTGACCATCAGCCCGGCGTTTCCGGCGATCAGCCGCCCCGGCTCCAGCTCGATGTCGCAATCCAGGTGACCGAGCGTGCGCCGGATCATCGCGCCGTATTCCAGCGGCAGCGGCGGCGCGTCGTTCGACCGGCTGTAGGGGATGCCCAGCCCGCCGCCCAGATCCAGCCTGCGGATGTCGTGACCATCGGCGCGCAGGGTCTGCGTCAGATCGGCGACCTTGGCGAAAGCCTGCTCAAAGGGTTCCAGTTCCACCAGCTGGCTGCCGATGTGCACATCGATCCCCACGACATCGAGACCCGGCATCGCCGCCGCGGCCGCATAGACGGCACGGGCGCGGGCGATGGGAATGCCGAACTTGTTTTCCGATTTGCCGGTGGCGATCTTCTCATGCGTGCGGGCGTCGACATCCGGATTGACGCGGATCGCGACCGGCGCCACCCGGCCGAGCGATTGCGCCACCTGGTTCAGCGCGGCCATCTCGGGCTCGCTCTCGATGTTGAACTGGCGGATGCCGCCCAGCAGCGCCGCGCGCATTTCCTCGCGGGTCTTGCCGACGCCGGAAAAGACGATGCGCGCGCCGGGGACCCCGGCGGCGATGGCGCGGGCGTATTCCCCGCCCGAGACCACATCCATCCCCGCCCCCGCCTGCCCGAGCAGACGCAGGATCGCCTGGTTCGAATTCGACTTCATCGCGAAGCAGATCAGATGGCCGGGATTCCAGGCAAGCGCCTCTTTGAAAAGGTTGAAATGGCGCAGCAGCGTGGCGCTGGAATAAAGGTAGAAGGGCGTGCCGACGGCGGCGGCGATCTCGGCACCGGAACATCCTCGGCATGAAGCACGCCGTTGCGGTAAAGAAAATGATCCATCCGTCTTCCTTGGTTCGCCGATGCGCGCGGGTCGCGGTGGCGGGTATTTGAGCGCCGATGTGCGGGCCCCGGCTCAGGGCGTGCCGGCAACCCCGACCTCGACCGCGCCGGAAATCTGCACGGCCGCGGGCCTTTGCTTTTCGCTGCCGGGTGCCACGGGGCGGCCATCGACGCCGCAGGCTGCGAGGCTCATCAATAGCAGGGCCGCGAGCGTCTTCATTTCAGCAGATCCTTCCACCGGGCGACCTGCGCGCGCACCTGATCGGGCGCGGTGCCGCCATAAGAGGTCCGCGAGCGCACCGAATTGTCGACCCCCAGCACATCGAACACGTCCTCGGTGATATCGCCGTGCACGGCGCGCATGTCCTCCAGGCTCAGATCCGGCAGATCGCAGCCCTTGCTTTCGGCCAGCGCGACAAGCGCGCCGGTGACGTGATGCGCGTCGCGGAACGGCAGGTTCAGCGCGCGCACGAGCCAGTCGGCCAGATCCGTCGCGGTGGAAAAGCCCGACCCGGCGGCGGCGGCCAGCGCCTCGCGGTTGGCCGACATGTCGCGCACCATGCCCTCCATCGCGGCCAGCGCCAGCATCAGCGTGTCCGCGGCGTCGAAGACCTGTTCCTTGTCTTCCTGCATGTCCTTGGAATAGGCCAGCGGCAGCCCCTTCATCACCGTGAACAGCGCCACCATCGCCCCCATGATCCGGCCGATCTTGGCGCGGATCAGCTCCGCCGCGTCGGGGTTCTTCTTCTGCGGCATGATCGACGAGCCGGTGGAGAAGCGGTCCGACAGGGTGACGAAGCGGAACTGCGCCGAGGACCAGATCACGAGCTCCTCAGCGAAGCGGCTGAGGTGCATCGCGCAGATTGAGGCCGCCGACAGGAATTCCAGCGCGAAATCGCGATCCGAAACGGCATCCAGCGAATTGGCCGAGGGCCGGTCGAACCCCAGCGTCTGCGCCGTCATGTGCCGGTCGATGGGAAAGGAGGTGCCCGCCAGCGCCGCGGCGCCCAGCGGGCATTCGTTCATGCGCACGCGGGCATCGCGCAGACGCGACAGATCGCGGCCGAACATTTCCACATAGGCCATCATGTGATGGCCCCAGGTCACCGGCTGCGCCGTTTGCAAGTGGGTGAAACCGGGCATCACCCAGTCGGCCCCCTGTTCCGCCTGCACCAGCAGCGCGCGGATCAGCGCCTCCAGCCCCTGCGCGGCGGCGTCGATCTGATCGCGCGTCCACAGTTTGAAATCCGTCGCCACCTGATCGTTGCGCGAGCGTGCGGTGTGCAGCCGCCCGGCGGGCGCGCCGATGACCTCCTTGAGCCGGGATTCCACGTTCATGTGGATATCCTCCAGCGCGGCGGAAAAGGCGAAGCTGCCGCCCTCGATCTCTGACAACACCGTGAGCAGCCCTTTCCGGATAGCCGCCGCATCGTTAGGCTCTATGATGCCTTGGGCGGCAAGCATGGCGGCATGGGCCTGCGATCCGGCGATGTCCTGCGCGCCGAGCCGTCGGTCATATCCGATCGAGGCGTTGATCGCCTCCATGATGGCGTCCGGGCCGGCGGCAAATCGTCCGCCCCACATTGCATTTGACCCGGACGGGGCTTTATCCGCGGGTCTGTCGGTCTTGTCGGTCATGAACTGGCCCTGAAGGGAAGAATTGATGAACTGGTTGCGTTACCTCGTCCTCTACACGGCACTTGGCCTTGGTGCAAATGCCGCGCTGGCCCAAGGCGCGCCCGAAAACGCGCGCCAGAGCGCGCCCGCGACGGGCGGCGCGGGCGACACGGGCAACGTGCAGGCCTCTGCCCGGCCCGTCGCAGACATCCCGACGCTGGAGGCGCTGCGCGACGGGCAAATGAAGAAGCTGATGTTCGCGGCCGAACCCGCGCCCGTGTCCGACGTACCGTTCGAGGCCGAAGACGGCAGCGAGCGCCGCCTGTCGGATTACGGCGGCAAATATGTGCTGGTGAATTTCTGGGCCACCTGGTGCGCCCCCTGCCGCAAGGAAATGCCGTCGCTGGAGGCGCTGCAAACCGAGTTTCAGAACGACAATTTCGAGGTGGTGACCATCGCGACGGGCCGCAACACCCGGCCGGGGATCAAGAAGTTCTTCGCGGAAATCGGCGTCGAGAACCTGCCGCAGAACATGGACAAGAAGTCCGCGCTGGCGCGCGAGATGGGGGTGCTCGGCCTGCCGATCACGGTGCTGCTCAACCCACAGGGGCAGGAAATCGCGCGGCTGCGCGGCGATGCCGAATGGGATACCGAAAGCGCACGCGCGATCGCGTCCGCCCTGTCCGGGAAAGCCGGGTAAGCGACATTTGAGACGATTTTGATGAATTTCCGGTGATGAGGGTTCACCGGAAATTAAGCCACCCACGCCAAAGCTGTGCCCGACCACCAAGCGCGGAGCACATCCATGTCCCATTACAATATCCAGTCGCTGTTCGACGCGCAGACCAGTCCGCTGGACGTGGCCGTGCAACGCCGCGACGCCGATATCATGAAACTGGTTGAAGGCGCGGTCCGGCGCCGGGATGTGCTGTTGGCCTATCAGCCGATCGTGCGGGCCGATGATTTCGGCCCTGCGTTCTACGAAGGGTTGATCCGCGTCATCGACGACACCGGCCGGGTCATCCCTGCGCGCGATTTCATCGGCTCGGTGGAGACCACCGAACTCGGCCGCAAGCTGGACTGTCTGGCGCTGGAAATGGGCCTGAAAACCCTTGCCGAAAACGATCACATGCGCCTGTCGATCAACATGTCGGCGCGCTCCATCGGATACGCCCCTTGGAACAAGATCCTGAAACAGGGGCTGCGCGCCTCCCCCACCGTGGCCGAACGCTTGATCCTCGAGATCACCGAACGTTCCGCCATCCTGATCCCCGAGGTGGTGACCGCCTTCATGGCCTGGCTGCACCGCAAGGGCATCAGCTTCGCGCTGGATGATTTCGGGGCGGGGTTCACGTCATTCAGACATATGCGCGATCTGCTGTTCGACATGGTCAAGATCGACGGGCAGTTCATTCAGGGCATCCACAACTCGCCGGACAACCAGATCCTGACAGAGGCGCTGATTTCCATCGCGGGGCATTTCGACATGTTCGTCGTGGCCGAAAAGGTCGAGGACGCGGCGGACGTGAGGTTTCTGCAAGAGATCGGCGTCGACTGCATGCAAGGCTATTACTTCGGCGCCGCCACCACCAAGCCCGTCTGGGCCTGCGCGCCCTCGTAAGCACCGCCCGGACCCCCGACGCCCCCCGCAGCACCTGGCAGCCCCCGGCGTGCACCGCGCCGGATAGTCCGCCGGTCATCCCACGCCTGTCGGCTTTCAGTTGCCCTTTCAAATTCCGCCCTTTACCAATGTTCCGGAACCTAAAACCGTGCGCCTCCGCGACCGGCGGTGCGCGTCATACCGGAGTTTTCCATGACCAATGTTGTGATCGCCTCTGCCGCACGCACTGCCGTCGGCAGCTTCAACGGCTCTTTCGCCAACACACCCGCCCATGACCTTGGCGCCGCGGTGCTGGAGGCGCTGGTTCAGCGCGCGGGCATCGACAAGGGTGACGTCAGCGAAACGATCCTCGGACAGGTGTTGACCGCGGGTCAGGGGCAGAATCCCGCGCGCCAGGCGCATATCAACGCCGGTCTGCCCAGGGAAAGCGCAGCCTGGGGCATCAACCAGGTCTGCGGCTCGGGCCTGCGCGCGGTGGCGCTGGCGGCCCAGCACATCCAGCTGGGTGACGCGCAGATCGTCGCCGCCGGCGGTCAGGAAAGCATGAGCCTGAGCCCCCATGTCGCGCATCTGCGCCAGGGTCAGAAAATGGGCGACATGAAGTTCATCGATTCGATGATCTGCGACGGGCTGTGGGATGCCTTCAACGGCTATCACATGGGCCAGACCGCCGAAAACGTCGCCGAAAAGTGGCAGATCAGCCGCGATCAGCAGGATGAATTCGCCGTCGCCAGCCAGAACAAGGCCGAAGCCGCGCAAAACGCGGGCCGTTTTCGCGATGAGATCATCGCCTTCACCGTCAAGACCCGCAAGGGTGAAACCGTGGTCGATCAGGACGAATACATCCGTCATGGCGCGACGATCGACGCCATGCAGAAACTGCGCCCCGCCTTTGCCAAGGATGGCAGCGTCACCGCCGCCAATGCCAGCGGCATCAACGACGGGGCCGCCGGCGCGCTGCTGATGTCCGCCGACGAGGCCGAGCGCCGCGGCATCGAGCCGCTGGCGCGCATCGCCTCCTACGCCACGGCCGGTCTGGACCCTTCGATCATGGGCGTCGGCCCGATCTACGCCAGCCGCAAGGCGCTGGAAAAGGCCGGTTGGTCGGTCGACGACCTGGACCTGGTCGAAGCCAACGAAGCCTTCGCCGCCCAGGCCTGCGCCGTGAACAAGGACATGGGCTGGGACCCGCAGATCGTGAACGTCAACGGCGGTGCCATCGCCATCGGCCATCCCATTGGTGCCTCGGGCGCGCGGGTTCTCAACACGCTGCTGTTCGAGATGAAGCGCCGCGACGCCAAGCGCGGCCTGGCCACTTTGTGCATCGGCGGCGGCATGGGCGTGGCCATGTGCCTTGAGCGCCCCTGATCGCCCCGGTAGATGCGTAATTTTATTGCGCATCTATCATTGATTTTGTACTGAGATTATAAGGCAAAAACCCGGCGGGAGGAATTATGGGCAGAGTTGCATTGGTCACCGGAGGGTCGCGCGGCATCGGCGCGTCCATTGCGCGGGCCTTGAAGGACAAGGGCTATTCGGTCGCCGCAACCTACGGCGGCAATGATGAAGCCGCTGCGAAGTTTACCGAAGAGACCGGCATCAGGACCTACAAATGGTCGGTCGCCGATTACGATGCCTGCGCCGACGGCATCGCCAAGGTGGAGGCCGACCTCGGCCCCGTCGAGGTACTGGTCAACAATGCCGGCATCACCCGCGACGCCCCGTTCCACAAGCTGACCCCTGAAAAGTGGCGCGAGGTCATCGACACCAATCTCAACGGCGTGTTCAACATGACGCATCCGCTGTGGCCCGGGATGCGCGAACGCAAGTTCGGACGGATCATCACCATCAGCTCCATCAACGGCCAGAAGGGCCAGTTTGCCCAGGCGAATTATTCCGCCGCCAAGGCCGGCGATATCGGTTTTACCAAGGCGTTGGCACAGGAAGGGGCCCGTGCGGGCATCACCGTCAACGCCATCTGTCCGGGCTATATCAACACCGAGATGATGAGCACGATTCCTGAAAAAGTTATGAACGAGGTCATCCTGCCGCAGATTCCCGTCGGTCGTCTGGGCGAGCCGGAGGAGATCGCACGGGCGGTGCTGTTCCTCGCCTCGGACGACAGCGCCTTTATCACCGGCGCGACGCTGACGGCCAATGGCGGCCAATACATGATCTGAGCGCGGCTGCGCGTCAGGATTCGGGCCGGTCGCCACGACCGGCCTTTTTCGTTGCAAGGGCCGATACATGGGCAGGAAGAGAGCAACCACGATCGGGTTCGGCGCGGTGCTGTTGTGGGCGCTGCTGGCGCTGCTGACGGTCGGATCGGCCCCCGTGCCGCCACTGCAGCTCAACGCCGTCAGCTTCGGGATCGGCGGCGGGGTCGGCCTTGTCTGGATGGCGCTGAACCGTGACAGCCCGGCGCTGCTGCGCGGAATTCCCGCCATGGTCTGGGTGTTGGGAATCGGCGGGCTGGCCGGATATCACTTCCTGTATTTCTCTGCCCTGCGCATGGCGCCGCCCGCGCAGGCGGGGCTGATCGCCTATCTGTGGCCGCTGCTCATCGTGCTGTTTTCAGGGCTCTTGCCGGGCGAGCGCTTGCGCGGCGGGCATTTGGCGGGTGCCGGTTTTGCCTTTGCCGGTGCCGCGCTGATCATCCTGCGCGATGCCACGGGCTTCGGCAGCGCCTATACCGCAGGTTACGCGCTTGCGTCGCTCGCGGCGATCACCTGGGCGGGCTATTCGGTGCTGTCGCGGGTGGCGGGGCGCACCCCCACCGCCAGCGTGGTGGTTTTCTGCCTGGGCACATCGCTATTGTCGCTGGGCGCTCATCTGGCGTTTGAGGAGACGCAATGGCCGCAAGACGCGCAGGGCTGGCTGTCGATGCTGGGCCTCGGGCTCGGCCCGGTCGGCGCTGCGTTCTACCTGTGGGACGTCGGCGTCAAGAAGGGGGATATCCAGCTGCTGGGGGTCGCGTCCTACGCCGCACCGCTGTTGTCGACGCTGATCCTCGTGGCGGCCGGGGTGGCCGCAGCCAGTTGGACACTGCTATTGGCTGCGAGCCTGATCACAGGCGGGGCAGCTCTGGCTGCCCGCGCTTCGCGGTAGCCCCTTATCTGGAAAGACGTTCGATCTCTTCCTTGAGGCGAAGCTTCTGCTTTTTCATCGAAGCGATATGGAGGGCGTCACTTGAAGGACTTCGTTGTTCCGAAGCAACCATCTGTTCGAGATTTTGGTGTTTCTTGCGGAGTTCCTGCACATGTGAACTCAATGCCATCCGTGATCTCCTTCCTGAATGTTCGGACCTTGATCCCAGCATATATTCATCATTTTGTCACTCGCCATCGTTATGGGACCGATCTTGCCAAGCTTCCACGCAAGCGATGAAGAAAGGCTTAAGAAAATCGCGTCAGCGGCGCGCCCGAACGCAGGATTTGCTCCGCCTCGGGGGAAAACCCGGTTTTCTGTCCCGCCTCAACGGCTTGCGCGTGGGTGAAAAAGCCCGGCAGCAGCCGGAATTCGCCCTTCGCTCCCTTTCGGCCCTGCAACAGGAAGCGTTTGGCCGGGCGGCTGATTTCTGCCGAGATCGGCAGCACCCGCAGGTTTCCGATACGCGCATCGAGCCCGCGCAGCAGATCGGGCAGCCGTTCCATTCGCTGAATGACGCTGAGCACCCCGCCGGGTTTCAGCCGCCGCACCGCGCTTTCCAGCCAGACGGCCAGGGGCGCGGCCTCCCGATTGGCGGTCTCGCGGCCGCGGTCGCGTGCCGGGGTGCCGCCTGCGGCCGCGAAATAGGGCGGGTTCAGCATCACATGGTCAAAGAGCTGTTGGCGCAATGCGGGGGGCGGGTGCGTCACGTCGCCCTCCTCCACCGTCATCTCGATTGCGTTGCGCCGGGCATTGCGTCGCGCCAGATCGGCATAGGCGGGCTGGATCTCCAGCCCGCTCAGCGCGACGGGCACGCGGCGCGCCAGACACAGGGCCGCCACCCCGGCCCCGCACCCCAGTTCCAGCACGGTTTCCCCGGGGCGCGCGGGCACGGCCGCGGCCAGGAAAACCGGGTCCGTGGCGGCACGATACCCGGCTTTGGGCTGCAAAATCCGCAGCGCACCGCCGAGAAAGGCGTCATCGCTGAGCGCGGCATCGTCAAAGGTCATCGGCGAGAAATCACCTTGGCGGAAGGTCGAAGTCATTGTCAGCCAGCACCGCCCGCGCGCGGAACAGATCACGTTCGATCACCATCAGGCGACGCGGCAGAACGCCGACCGATCCTTCCAATACGCTCATATGGACGTCCATTTGAAACGTCTTTATACCCTCGCCTTGCAGTAGCGCCGAGGCGAATGCGATCACTGTCGGATCGGTACTGGAAATAAGCTCTTTCATCAGCAGGACTAAATTGCAGTCGTGCCGATTTGTCGAGGGGATGGCGAAGAAGGTGATGGGATTGGACGAAATCACGACCGCAAAGCCGCACGACAGGCTTCGCCATGCGCTTGCCCGGGAACTTGACGCCGTCAACGCGTTGATCGCGGAACGCATGGCCTCGCGTCACGCGCCGCGCATTCCCGAGGTGACGCGCCATCTGGTCGACGCCGGCGGCAAGCGATTGCGCCCGATGCTGACGCTGGCCGCGGCGCGGCTGTGCGGCTACGACGGGCCATATCATGTCCATCTGGCGGCAACGGTGGAATTCATCCATACCGCCACCCTGCTGCATGACGATGTCGTCGATGAATCGGGCCAGCGACGCGGGCGCCCCACGGCGAACCTGCTGTGGGACAACAAGTCGAGCGTGCTGGTCGGCGACTACCTGTTTTCACGCTCCTTCCAGTTGATGGTGGAAACCGGATCGCTGCGGGTGCTGGATATCCTGGCCAATGCATCGGCCACCATCGCAGAAGGCGAGGTGCTGCAACTGACGGCGGCGCAGAACCTCGCGACGGATGAGGCGATCTATCAGCAGGTCATCCGCGGCAAGACGGCCGCCCTGTTCGCGGCGGCGACCGAGGTGGGCGGCGTCATCGCGGCCGCGCCGGAAGTGCAGGTTCGCGCGCTGCACGAGTATGGCGACGCGCTGGGAATCGCGTTCCAGATCGTCGACGATCTGCTGGATTACGGCGGCACCGAAGCGATCGGAAAGGACATCGGCGACGATTTCCGCGAGCGCAAGCTGACGCTGCCGGTGATCCGTGCCGTCGCGCGGGCCGACGCCGGGGAACGCGCGTTCTGGCAGCGGGTCATCGAAAAGGGCGACCAGCGCCCGGGCGATCTGGAACAGGCGCTGGCACTGATGGCGCGCCACCGGACGCTCGAGTCCACGCGTGCCACGGCGCTGGACTGGGCCGAACGCGCCAAGAGCGCGCTGAGCGCACTGCCCGACGATCCCATCCGCGACATGCTGGTCGATCTGGCCGATTACGTGGTGGCGCGCGCCACCTGATCGGGTCTGCCGAGGGCGGCCGCGGCCCGCACCCACCATTCGAAATGCGTGCGGCGCAGGGATTGCGCCGCCGCCTCGGCTTCGGCCTGCGTCTGATACATGCCGAAACAGCTCGCCCCCGACCCGGACATGCGCGCCAGCAGGCAGCCCCGCGTGTCGCGCAGCGCATCGAGCACGGCGCGGATCGTCGGCGCCTGCGCGATGGCGGGCGGCTCCAGATCGTTGCGCTGCGCGCCCAGCCATGCAGCCAAGGCGCGCGCCGTATCCGGGCGCGGCAATTTGGCGGGCAGCGCCGGATTGGCCTTGCGCCCCAGCGCCGCGAATACCTGCGGCGTCGACAGTTTGACGCCCGGATTGACCAGCACCATCCAGAATTCGGGCAACGGGCCAAACGGTTCCACCTGATCGCCGATGCCCCGCATTCGCGCGGGACGGGACCACAGGCAAACCGGCACATCCGCGCCAAGCCCCGCAACGGTTGTCGGTTCGGGCGGGGTGAGGTCGTGGATCGCGGCCAGCAGGCGCAGCGCGGCCGCCGCATCCGACGATCCGCCGCCCAGACCCGCCTGCGCCGGGAGGGTCTTTCGCAGATGGAACGCGGCGCAGGCCTGGGGGGAGAGGACACGCGCGGCGCGCAGCACCAGATTGCTGTCGTCAAGCGGAACCGCCGCGGCCTCCGGCCCGGTCACCTGCAGCGAATACGCAGGGGCCGACTGCGCACGCAGCACATCGCCCACCGACGCGAACACCACGAGGCTGTCGAGCAGATGATAGCCGTCGCCGCGCTGCCCGGTCACATGCAGCGTCAGGTTGACCTTCGCGGGGGCCAGTAGGCTGTAGACGGGCTGCGTCAGCGCGTCTCGTCCTTGGCGACCGAAACCTCGCCCGTTCCCTCATCGGCGAGAACCTTGGTCAGGCCGACTTCCAGCTTGCGGCGGATGCGGGCGGCTTCCTTTTCATCGGGGTCGAACGACAGGGCACGGCGCCACTGGAACTCGGCCTCGCGCTGGCGCCCGACCTGCCACAGCACGTCGCCGAGGTGGTCGTTGATGACCGGATCGACCGGCATCAGCTCGACCGCGCGCTCCATCGGCGCGACGGCCTCCTGATAGCGGCCGAGGCGGTAGAACACCCAGCCCAGGGAATCGGTGATATAGCCGTCATCGGGGCGTTCGGCGACCGCGCGTTCGATCATCTTGAGCGCCTCGTCCAGGTTCTTGCCCTTTTCGACGAAGGAATAGCCGAGGTAATTCAGCACCAGCGGTTGATCGGGACGCAGTTTCAGCGCCTGCCGGAAATCGGCCTCGGCATCCTGCCAGCGTTCCTGACGTTCCAGCGTGATGCCGCGGGTGTAATAGACCACCCAGTCGGATTCCGAAGGCTTGTCGATCAGCGCGATCGCCTTGTCGTAGGCGTCGGTGGCGTCCTTGTGACGCCCCATGCGGCGCAGCATGTCGCCCAGCGTGACGAAGACCGCCTCCACCTCGGGGTGGCTTTTGGCGAGCTGTTGCAGCACCTCGATCGCGGCGTCGGGCTTGTCGCTCGCGCTCAGTGCTTCGGCGCGGCCGATTTCGGCCAGCGGGAACACCGGGTTGTCGCGCGGGATCCGGTCGTAGGCCTCGGTCGCCAGATCGTGCTGGCCCAGCGTTTCCAACAGCGCCGCCGACAGAAGCAGGGCCTCGACGTGTTGCGGGCGCAGGTATTCGGCCATGCGCGAATAAAGCAGGATCAGATTTTCGTTGGCCTCGCCCTGCAAGGCCGCGCCCAGGGTATAGAACACCTCCGCCTGGCCATCGGCGGCAGAGGTCACGATGTCGAAGGGCAGCGTTTCGCCCTTGGACAGACGCTCGCGCATTGTCTGGATCATCGGGCCGCCGTTACCGGGGAAGGTCTTGTTGATCAGCGACAGCGCGTCGTCGTTCCGCTCAAGCTGGCTGAGAACCTCGACATGGGCGATCACGCCGTTGCGCGTGGCGCGCATCGGCCCGTTGGCACGACCCGAGAAAATCGCATCCGCGCCTTCCATGTCACCGGCCAGCGCCAGCGCCAGCGCCTTGTGATACAGGCCGAAATCCTTGAGCCCATCGGTGGCGATCACGGCGTCGAACGCGGCGAGCGCGGCGCTCATCTCGCCCTCGCCCAGCAGCTGCCAGGCGGATGTCAGCCCGGTCACGAGCTCTCCCGCGCCATCGGCAAGCGTGCCGATGTCCTTGCCCTGCTTGAGCCGGTCGGCCAGCAGCACCATGCTGCCGATCTGGCTGTCGGGCGCGACCTCGCGCAGGCGTTCGGCGACGGGGATGGCGTTGCCCAACTCTCCCAGCCCGACGAAGCTGATGATCAGGCTTTCCATCAGCGCGGGGTTTTTCTGATCGCGCACCAGCGCCTGGGTGTAATAGCGGACGGCGTTCCTGAAATCGCTTTGGCTGCTGGCCTGGCGCGCCGCCAGATAAGGCCCGGCAAGACCGCCAGAGGCCTGTGCCGCCCCCCCCAGCGTCATACCCAGTGCCAAGGCGGCGATTACAGTCGCAGAACGTTTCATGCCCGTCTCCTCAAGTGGATCGGAAGAACCCTAGAGCGCTTGATGCGATAGGGCAATCCATGGCGCGGCGGACCGGCGCGGCCGGATCGGTCCGAGGCCCGACCGGAAGCCCGACCCGGGGCCCGACCGGGGCCCGACCGTTCACATGTTGGGATAGTTCGGACCGTCGCCGCCCTGCGGCACGGTCCAGACGATATTCTGTGCCGGGTCCTTGATATCGCAGGTCTTGCAGTGCACGCAGTTCTGAAAATTGATCTGAAACCGCGTCTCGCCCGATTTGTCGTCGGTCACGAATTCGTAAACGCCGGCGGGGCAGTATCTTGCCGACGGGCCGGCATATTCCGGCAGATTGAATTTGACCGGCACGCTTGCGTCTTTCAGCTTCAGATGCGCGGGCTGCGATTCCTCGTGATTGGTCATCGCGAAACTGACGTTCGTGAGCCGGTCGAAGCTCAGCTTGCCGTCGGGCTTGGGGTAGTCGAGGGGCGGGTAATCCGCGGCGCGCCCCGTGGCGGCGGCGTCGGATTTGCCGTGGCCCAGGGTGCCCATCAGCGACAGGCCAAACAGGTTGTTCGTCCACATGTCGAACCCGCCCAGCGTCAGCGAGGCGGTCAGCCCCAGCCGCGACCACAGCGGCTTGACGTTGCGCACGCGCTTGAGGTCCTTGCCGATGGGGCCTTCGCGCAGCTCGGCGTCGTAGCTTTCCAGCCGGTCGCCCGCGCGGCCCGCCTTGATCGCGTCATGCGCGGCCTCTGCCGCGGCCTTGCCCGACAGCATCGCGTTGTGGTTGCCCTTGATGCGCGGCACGTTGACCAGACCCACGGAACAGCCCAGCAGCACACCGCCCGGAAAATCGGCGCGCGGCATCGACTGCCAGCCGCCCTCGCTGATCGCGCGCGCGCCGTAGGCCACGCGCTTGCCGCCCTTCAGCAGCTCGGCCACCATGGGATGATGCTTGAAGCGCTGGAATTCCATGTAGGGATACAGATGCGGGTTCCTGTAGTTCAGATGAACCACGAAGCCGACATAGACCTGATTGTTTTCCAGGTGATAGATGAACGATCCGCCGCCCGCGTTCTTGCCCAGGGGCCAGCCCATCGTGTGGGTCACGGTGCCTTCGCGGTGCTTTTCCGGGTCGATTTCCCAGATTTCCTTCATCCCGAGGCCGTATTTCTGCACGTCGGAGTCATTGTCGAGCGCGAATTTGTCGATCACCTGCTTGCTGAGCGACCCGCGCACGCCCTCTCCCAGCATGACGTATTTTCCGTGCAGTTCCACCCCCGGCTCATAGGAGGGGCCTTCGCTGCCGTCGGCGTTGCGGCCGAATTCGCCCGCAACCACGCCCTTCACCGACCCGTCGGGCCGGTAGACCAGCGCGGAACAGGACATGCCGGGAAAGATTTCCACGCCCAGCGCCTCTGCCTGTTCGGCCATCCAGCGGCAGACATTGCCCATCGACACGATGTAATTGCCGTGGTTGTTCATCAGCGGCGGCATGGCAAAGTTCGGCAGACGCATCTGCCCCTCCGCCCCCAGCATGTAGAAATTGTCGTGGCGCACCGGCACGTTCAGCGGCGCGCCCTTGTCTTTCCAGTCGGGGATCAGCGCGTTCAGCCCGCAGGGGTCCAGCACCGCGCCCGACAGGATGTGCGCCCCCACCTCGGAGCCCTTTTCCAGCACGACGACATCCAGATCCGCATCCAGCTGCTTCAGCCGGATTGCCGCGCTCAGCCCGGCGGGGCCCGCGCCAACGATCACCACGTCGTATTCCATCGACTCGCGTTCAGTTTCTGCCATCTGGTCCACCCTGATCGGTGCGCCAAGTCCCGGTTCGGACCCACGGCGCAGGATTGTTCCGTCCGACCTAGCCCGGCAAAACCGGAAAGGTCAATTGTGACGCGCCGGGAGCCGCGCGTTGAGCGCGGCCTGCGCCGCGGGGCGCGGGCGCGCGGAGGCATAGGCGCGCATCAGCCGCCACAGCACCCAGACGGCGACGATCGAGGCATAGCCGTCCACCGCATAATGCCACCCCTGATAGACGGAAAGGAACTGGAAGGCCGCCACCAGCATGGCCGCCAGCGGCCAGGCGCGCGGCATGCGCTCGCACAGGTAAAGCGCCAGCACGCAGGCCATGCCCACATGCACGCTCGGAAAGGCGGAAATGCCCGATCCTGCCGCCTGACCCCCGCTGACGTAAATATCCCACAGTTTTTCCTGCATCGCCCCGATGCCCGAGGCGGCGATGCCGCTTTGATCCAGCGCCAGCGCCAGCGCCGCGAAGTCGGAGCCGCCGATCAGCCGGTCGTGATAGACAGGCCCCGCCGACATCCCCAGCAGCGCCACGACATTGCCCAGGCCGATCCAGACAAAGACATAGAGGATCAGGAACCGCTGTCTGCGGGCGCGATCCGAATCGATCAGACCCAGGATGGCGGGCAGGAACATCGCCGGAAACAGCCAGAGCTTGAGATAGACGAGGCCGACCGCCGCGATCGGCAGCACGCCGAAGGCATGGGTCAGCCGCCACGGGTCGATCCCGAAGTGCAGGACACGGTCGAGCCGCGCAAAGAACGGATCGGCGTAAAACGGCAGTATCTGGGGCAAGCTGGTCTTGATCGCGGTGAAGCTGACGAACATCACGCCCGCCCCCATCAGCGCTGTCAGTGCCCGGCGCAGGCGCACGCCCCATTCCGCGGCCGGCGCGTCGATCACCAGCGCCACGCCCAGCACGCCCAGCCAGATCAGATTGCTCGCGAAGAAGCCCACCATCCCCGGCAGGGTGACGAACATGCGCGAAATGGTCTGCGCGGGGCTGTCTCTGACAAGCAGGACAAGCACGACACCGGCCGCCGCGTAAAGTAACGAAAATCCCAGAAACGCGCGCATGTCGCCCCTTTTGCCAACCGCCGCACGAGCGCAGGCAGTATATCGCACGCAGGCGTGCTTGCTATTGACGAACAGTCGCGACAATGAGTTAAGAAGTAATTGTTGCCTTTTTCTCTCCTAAATGAAGCGCGAGTGGAATGAACAAGATACCGATCACCCGCGCGGGCTACTCCGCGCTGGAAAAGGAATTGAAGACGCTGAAATCCGTCGAACGCCCTGCGATCATCAAGGCGATCGCGGAAGCGCGCGAGCATGGCGATCTTTCGGAAAACGCCGAGTACCATGCCGCCCGCGAAAAGCAGAGCTTCATCGAGGGCCGCGTGAAGGAGCTGGAGGCGATCCTGTCGCGCGCCGATGTGATCGATCCTTCCAAGCTGTCCGGCGCGATCAAGTTCGGGGCCAAGATCACCCTGATCGACGAGGACACCGAAGAGGAAAAGACCTATCATATCGTGGGCGAGCCCGAAGCCGACATCGAGCGCGGCAAGCTGAACATCGCATCGCCCCTGGCGCGCGCGCTGATCGGCAAGGAGGAGGGCGACAGCGTCGATGTGCGCACTCCGGGCGGCACCCGCAGCTACGAAGTCCTGCGCATCGAATACGAATAGGCGCGTCATGATCCGTCCCGCAGCAGGTCGACCGGAATGAAGTTTCGCACCGACAGATCGCGCGGCGGACGGTCCGGCAGCGGCGCCGACGACATCACGCCACGCGATGCGGCGGACACCGGCGGCGGCAGCGGCAGGCCCTCGCCCGCCGCGCTGCTGCGCGGCCTGCTGTCGGCGCCCGGCACCGAGGTGGTGGCGCTGGTGCTCAGCCTGGTGTGGATCGTCTTTGTCCTCATGCTGCTCTTCGTGCTGTCGGACCGCCCGCCGCAGGGTGACGACGCGCTGACGTCGGTGATGAGCTTCGTGTCGATCTTTCTGCCGCTGGTGCTGATCTGGATCGCGGCGGCCGGTGCGCGCGCGTCCCGCGCCCTGCGGGCCGAAGCCGCGCGGCTGCGGCGCGAACTGGACGCGCTTGGCGGGGCCTCGCGCGCGCTGCCCGATCAACGGCGCCAGACCCCCGGGCAGGACAACGCCGCGCTGGAACGGCGGATCGAACAATTGGCGCAGGCCCAAAAGGCGACGGAAAGCGCGCTGGCCATGTTCCGCACCAGCCGCCAGGACAGCCCGTCGACCACCGAAAGATTCGCCGAGACCGCGGCGCGTCCGGTGGCGCCCGGTGCAAGCCAGCAGTCCCTGCCGCTCGCCGCGCCGCCGCACCCCGTCCACACGCCGATTTCGGTCGCGGATTTCATTCGCGCCATCGATTTTCCCTCGGACGAGAACGACCGCGACGGCTTTCGCGCGCTGCGTCTGGCGCTGAAGGATCGCAACATCAGCAAGCTGGTGCGCGCCGCCGAGGATCTGCTGACGCTGCTGTCGCAGGACGGGATCTACATGGACGATCTGACACCCGATCGCGCCCGCCCCGACATCTGGCGCCGGTTCGCGGCGGGAGAGCGCGGCCGCGCCATGGGCGCGCTGGCCGGGGTGCGCGACCGCTCATGTCTGGCGCTGACCGCGGCGCGGATGAAAAACGACATGATCTTTCGCGATGCGGCGCATCATTTCCTGCGCCAGTTCGACCGCACCTTCGCGGAGTTCGAGAAACACGCCAGCGATCAGGATATCGCCGAGCTGGCGGAAACGCGCACCGCGCGGGCCTTCATGCTGGTGGGCCGCGTCGCGGGCACCTTCGACTGAACGCGGGCAAACGAGCACGGGCAACTGAGCACGGGCGACTGAACGCGGGCCGCGCCGCACCCGCTAACGGCCTCCGCGAAGAAGGCATCCGGGTGGCGCACCGGTCAGGCCTGCATCGTCCGCTCTATGTAATGGCGCAGCTCTTCGGCTTCCTGACGGGCGGCGCGCAGCCCCTCCATCGTGGCGCGCAGTTCCGCATCGCTCTGGGCCAGCTGGTTGCTCAGCTCGCTTTCGCGCTGCTGCATGTAGGCTATTGCCTGATCGCGGGTTTCCTCCGCCTCATGCAGGGCCATCGCCATCTGGTCGAGTTCCCCCAGGTCGGCCTGCGTGACGCGCGACATGCGGTTCATCAACCATGACGCAAGCCAGCCGAGAATGAAGGCCACGAACAGGATGATCGCGATGACGATGATGAATTCGCTTCTATTCAACGTGCGGCTCCGTGGGTGTTCCGGCGCGGGGGCCGCTGGTGGTTGCATCAGCGGAGGCCGCGTCAGGCGCCGCCTCCTTGGCCGGGCGGTTGCCGGGGCCATTCCCGGCGCTGGCCTCCGCCTCGGTCTCGTCACCGACCTTGCTGACCGTGTCGATCAGCTTGAATTCGATCCGGCGGTTGATCTCCCGGCCCTCTTCGGTGTCGTTGTCGGCGATGGGGAGTTTCTCGCCATAGCCGCGGGTCGTCAGGCTGCTGGTCAGCACATCGCGTTCCAGCAGGGCGTTCAGCACCGCGTCGGCGCGCGCCTTGCTGAGCGCCTCGTTCATCGTCTCGCGGCCCTGGCTGTCGGTATGGCCGCCGATTTCCATCGGCACGTCGGGGCAGGTTTCCAGCACATCGACGATGGCGTCGACGATCGGATAGGACTGTGGGTCGATGTCCGCCGATCCCGGCGCGAACAGGATCTTGTCCTCGGCCTGGATCTGATTGATGCTGCTGACGCATTCCTCGGGCGTGGGCAGGCCCGCCAGCGGGTCGAGCGCCTCCACATAGGTGACATCGAGCGAGAAATCCTGGCCTTCGCCCAGCTTGTCGGCCAGGATCTGCGCGATCCGGTCCCGCGCGTTGGGCTTTCCCGTCTCCCCCGCGAGGGAGATGTATTCCGGCTGCACCACAAGGCTGCCGTGGGCAAGCTCGGCCATCGCATCCAGCCCGGCCAGAACCCGCGTGGGCCAGCCGTCGGGCAGATCGGGGTCGACGCGGGTGGTCGCCAGCACGCGCTCGCTGCCGAATTTCGCTTGAGCAAAGCTTTCGACGGCTTTCTGCATGCGCTCATCGGTCAGCCGTCCGCGCAGCTTGACCGCGCCCTCGGTGTCTCGCGACGCGACGAATTCGGGCGTCACGTCGGTTTCGCCGCTGCCGTCGACCTCGGCCTTCTTCGGCAGCACCGCGTTGAGTGAAAAGACCTCGGGCAGCGCTGTTTCCAGCTCTCCGACGATACGGTCGAACTCTTCGGGAGCGGTGGTGTCCAGCGCCACCAGCGAGACGTCCGCATCGGAGAACGTGACCGTGCCGCCGCCCAGCTCGTCGAGCTTCTGCACCGCGACCTCGACCGCCTTCGACCAGTTCGGACTGGGCACGCCCAGCCCGATGGTGCAGGTCGCGTCACCTGTCATCCCGGCGGCCTCGGCCGCGCGCAGGATGCGGCTGCGCGCCTGCAGCGTATCGGCGGAGCAGGCGTCGAATTTCGCCCCGTCGGCGGTTTTCGTGAAACGCAGGGTGAACGGCGTGATCACCGGGCGCGGCGCAGAGATGTCCAGCACCACCTGCAACCCCTCGGGCGCCATCCGGGTCAGTTCCTTTTCCAGCCTGCGCTTTTCTTCGCCGCTGTCGGAAATGGCTGTGATTTCCACCTTGTCGGCGGCGATCGAGATTTTCGAACGTGGCAGTTTTTCCAGCGCGCCCAGACCGTAGTTCAACGACCGCGCCCAGCCCTTGGGCGGCTCGTACTCACCCACGTTGAGCATATCCGTGACCTTGAGCCCGCCTTCCAGCGCATCGACGCGTTCCAGCATGTCTTCGCGGTCGGGGCCGGCGGGGATCAGGCCGATCAGCTGCAACCCGTCATCATTGCGCAGCAATTCCACCGAAAAGCGCGGCGGCTCGATCTGCGAGGTGTCCTTGACCCGCATCCCGTCGACCAGCCGGTCGGCATCCGCGACCTTGCCGATCACCGAAAGCGCGCGGAACCGCGTCGCCTCGTCGGGGGCGATGCCGCTCATCCTGACTTGCAGCCCGTCGGCCTGCACGCGGGCCCAGTCGAACCCGTTCAGCGTGATCAGGCGTTCCACTTCGGCGACGGTGCGTTCTTCTATCCAGTCGGCTGATCGGCTCGCCGCGAAAAAACTGAACCCCGCGGCGGCCACGAAAATGGCGAAGACGAGGATTTTATGTCCCAGACGCATCGGTTTCCGACCAATCCGATAGTTCCAACTGCGACGCCCTTCTAGCGCCCGGGCGGGGGGCTGACAATCACACCAGCAGCGCGACGGCGAAAAAGGCCACCGGCAGCAGCCCCGCGTTGCGGTTCGAGCGGAAAAGCGAGAGGCAGACATCGGTGTCGTCGATGTCCAACCGGGCCATCTGCCAGCACAGATGCCAGCCGAATGCCCAGGCCCCGCCCAACGCGATCACCAGTGAAAGCACGTTGCCCTGCACCCCGGCACCACCCTGCGCGGGCATCGCGGCCGCCATCACCACCGCCGCCGCCATCAGCACGACCGCCGCCACCAGAAACCCCCTGAGCCAGCTTGGCGTACGATCGGCGAAAAGTCGCGCGGTGGACTTCACCCCGATCAGCGCATCGTCTTCCTTGTCTTGATGGGCGTAGATCGTGTCATAGAAAATCGTCCAGGCGATTCCCGCCAGATAGAGCACCACCGCGGGCCATTGCAGCCGCCCGGTATGCGCCGTCCAGGCCAGCAGCGCCCCCCAGTTGAACGCCAACCCCAGAAAGATCTGCGGCCACCAGGTGAACCGCTTGGCGAAGGGATAGATCGCCACCAGCCCCAGCGACGCCACCCCCAGCGCGATGGCGGCAGGGGGAAAGGTCAGCAGGATCAGCAGCCCCAGCCCCGCCTGCGCCCCCATCCACGCCAGCGCCTGGGCGACACTGACCTGCCCCGACGGGATCGGCCGGGAGCGCGTGCGCGCGACCGACCCGTCGATGTGGCGGTCGGTGATGTCGTTCCAGGTGCAGCCCGCGCCGCGCATCAGCCAGGCCCCCGCCCCGCAGCCGACAAAGATCCACGCATCGAAAAGGCCGAACCGCCCGTCCGACAGCGCCGCCAGCAGCAGCCCCCACCAGCAGGGCAGCAACAACAACCAGGTGCCGATCGGCCGGTCGGCCCGCGACAGGCGCAGATAGGGGCGCGTGGCGGCGGGGGCCAGACGGTCCACCCAGTTGCGATGCACCGCGTCGGCGACCCGGCCGTCAGCGCCACCACGGCCATTACAGTTGTCACGGCCATCACGGGCATCACGGGCCAAAGCAGAAGGCCGGGCGTCTGCCTCTGGCGCCGGGGGCATGTCGGTCATATGTTCGCCTCATGAGCGGAAAGATACGCCTGTTTGTAGATCACCCCCTTGGCCAAGGGCAATCGGTCCCGCTGACGCGGGATCAGGCGCATTACCTGTTCGGGGTGATGCGCCTGTCGGTGGGCGACGCGCTGACGCTGTTCAACGGGCGCGACGGCGCGTGGTCCGCCCGTGTGGCCGAGGCCCGCAAGAAAGACGGTATCCTCTCGGTGGAGGCGCAGGATGCGCCGCAGGCCGCGCCCCCCGACCTGTGGCTGCTCTTCGCCCCGATCAAGAAGGCGCGGACCGATTTCATCGTGGAAAAGGCGACCGAGATGGGCGCCGCCCGCATCTGCCCGGTGCAGACCGATTTCACCAATTCCGAACGCATTCGCCGCGACCGGCTGCAAGCCCATGCCGTCGAGGCGGCGGAACAATGCGGCGGCACCTTCGTGCCCGAGGTGACCGAATTGCGGCGCCTGGATACGCTGCTGGACCGCTGGCCCGCCGACCGCCGCCTGATGTTCTGCGACGAGGCCGCGGCGGGCGAGACCCTGCGCCTGCCCGACCGCTCCGACCCGCCCCCCCACATGTCCCCCCCGCCCTGGGCGATCCTGATCGGCCCCGAGGGCGGCTTCAGCGCGGAGGAGCGCACGCGGCTGCGTGCGATGGACCGGGCGACGCCCGTGTCGCTGGGGCCGCGCATCCTGCGCGCCGACACGGCGGCGGTGGCGGCGCTGACGCTTTGGCAGATCACGCTGGGGGACTGGCGATGAGCTTTGTGCGCCCGGAACTGCGCGCGCGGCTGTGGCTGTGGCGCGAGGTCCTGTTTTGCGCGGGGCTGGCGGCGCTGGGGCTTTGGGCGCTGCTGTCGGGCGGGTTCCTGCTGCGCATCATCGGCGGGCTGGTGATCGTGCTGGCGGCGGGGCTGGGCGTGCTGGCCCACCGTCGTCTGCGCTTTGGCCTCGGCAACGCGGACGGGCCGGGGGTCGTCCAGGTCGATGAAGGGCGCATCCGCTATTTCGGCCCGTTCTACGGCGGCGCGGTGTCGATCCCCGCCCTGTCCCGGATCGAAATGAAATCAACCGCCGATGGCAAGCGGCTGTGGCATCTGCACCATGACGACGGGCCGTCGCTGGTGATCCCGGCCGCCGCGCGCGATGCGGACCGGCTGTTCGATGCCTTCGCCGTGCTGCCGGGGCTGAACTCCGCTAAACTGGTGCAGGCGGGCGGTAGCTTGGCGGGGGGCAGCCCGACCGGCGACAGCGTCACGATCTGGCAGCGACCCGGCGCCGGGGACTTGACACGCCTCGCGTCCCGTCGCACCCCTTCCCCTCCTGAATACCTCAATTGACTGACTGACACATCGGAGCGCTGAGCATGTCCATTCCCCAAAGCGGCGGCGGTCCGATCGAACGGCATGAGCAGCTGGCGCAATACCTGGCCGACGGCTGCAAGCCGCGCGAGCACTGGCGCATCGGGACCGAGCACGAGAAATTCGGCTATTGCAAGGATACCCTGCTGCCGCTGCCCTATGAGGGCGACCGCTCCATCCGGGCGATGCTGGAAGGGCTGCGCGACCGCTTCGGCTGGGCGCCGGTGCTGGAAGGCGACAAGCTGATCGGGCTGGAAAAGGCAGGCGCCAACGTCAGCCTGGAACCCGGCGGCCAGCTGGAGCTGTCGGGCGCCCCGCTGGAAACCATCCATGAAACCTGTGACGAGGTGAACCAGCACCTCAAAGAGGTGCAGGCCGTCGCCGACCGGATCGGCGCGGGGTTCATCGGGCTGGGCGCCGCGCCGGTCTGGACGCACGACCAGATGCCGCTGATGCCCAAGGGCCGCTACAAGCTGATGGACAGCTACATGCAGCGCGTCGGCACGATGGGGCGCACGATGATGCGGCGCACCTGCACGGTGCAGGTGAACCTCGATTTCGGGTCCGAGGCCGACATGGTCCAGAAGCTGCGCGTGGCCATCGCGCTGCAACCCGTCGCCACCGCGCTTTTCGCCAATTCGCCCTTCCTCGACGGCGCCCCCAACGGCCACAAAAGCTGGCGCAGCCGGGTCTGGCGCGATCTGGACGCGGCGCGCACCGGCATGGTGCCCTTCGTCTTCGACGCGGGTTTCGGGTTCGAGGGTTGGGTGCAATACGCGCTCGATGTGCCGATGTATTTCGTTTACCGCGACGGGCAATATGTGGATGCGCTGGGGCAATCGTTCCGCGATTTCCTGAAGGGCGAGCTGCCCGCATTGCCGGGCGAAAAGCCGACGCTGTCGGATTGGGCCGATCATCTGACGACCCTGTTCCCCGAGGCGCGGATCAAGAAGTTCCTGGAAATGCGCGGCGCCGATGGCGGGCCGTGGCGCAGGCTTTGCGCGCTGCCGGCGTTCTGGGTCGGGCTGACCTATGACCAGGGGGCGCTGGATGCGGCCTGGGATCTGGTCAAGGGCTGGGACGCGGAAACGCGCGAGGCGCTGCGCGTCGCGGCATCCGTCGACGGGTTGCAGGCACGGGTCGGCTCCATCGACATGCACGATCTGTCGCGGCAGGTGCTGGACATCGCCGAGGCGGGCCTGAAGGCGCGCGCGCGCCCCGGCGCGGGCGGGCTGGTCGCGGATGAGACGCATTTCCTGAACGCCCTGCGCGAAAGCGTGGACAGCGGACAGGTGCCCGCCGATGAGCTGCTGGAAAAATACCACGGCGAATGGGGTGGCGATCTCGACCGCATCTACGCGGAATATTCCTACTGAGGCGGGCGCCCCCGGCTCAGCTCCCCCGGATCAGCGCCCTCGGATCAGCGCCCTCGGATCAGCGCCTGTGCACCGGCGGGATGCGCGAATGGCCGTAGGATTGCGGATCATCCATGGGATCGCCGATGGGACCGGCCGTCGGACCGCCGGCACGCTTCAGCGGATCGGGGCCGTAGCGATTCGGCCCCTCGGTGCCCCTGAGGCTGTGAAAGACCAGCAGCACGATAAAGCCGAGCAGCGGGATCAGGATGATCCACCACCACCAGCCCGTGCGGTCGATGTCGTGCAGCCTGCGCACCGTGACCGCCAGCGACGGCAACAGGATGCCCAGCGAAAAGAGCGTGCTGAGCGGCTGCAAGCCCCCCGCGCCGATCGCCTGGTCCAGGATACCCGCGACGAGGTTGCCGGCAAATCCGAACAGCACGAACCACCAGAATTCCGACCGCTGCGCGCGCCCCGAAAACGTGGCGTATTTGCGAAAATTACGCCGGATGGCGTCAGAAAAGCTGATCATCGGCGGCGGGCTCCTGCTGTGCGTTGCGCTTCTTGGCGCCGATGCGCGGCTCTGTCCCGGCGCGCAGCCGGGCGATGTTGGTGCTGTGACGGATGAAGATCACCGCGGCCAGCACCGCGCCCATGACCCAGGCCTGCGGCAGGCCCAGCACGATCAGCCAGACCGGCGCCGAGGCCGCAGCGACCAGCGCCGCCAGCGAAGAGATGCGGAACAGCCCCGCCACCGCCAGCCAGGTCGCGCAGACCGCCAGCCCGGCGGGCCAGTGAAGCACCAGCAGGATGCCCAGAAAGGTCGCCACCCCCTTGCCGCCGCGAAACCGCAGGAAGATCGGAAAGCAATGCCCCAGAAAGGCCGCGACCCCGGCCAGCTGCGCCGCATCGCCCGCGAAGGCCGCCCCCGCGACCCAGACCGCGACGCCGCCCTTGCCCGCATCCAGGATCAGCGTCAGGAAGGCCGCCAGCTTGTTGCCCGCCCGCAGCACATTGGTGGCGCCGATGTTGCCCGACCCGATCTTGCGCAGATCCCCCAGCCCGAACAGCCGCGCCATGACGATGCCGAAGGGCACCGAGCCCAGCAGATAGGCCGTCACGGCCGTCAGAAGCAAAGCGGACAACGATGTCTCTAGCACGGGCATTGGATCGCTCCCTGGAGGTGGCGGGCCTGCGGCGCGGATATTTTCACGACAATGAGGCGCAAGTCACAGGCCATTGGAAAACACCTGTTGTCCGGCAACCCAGGTGCCCCTTACCCGCCCTTGCATGCGGTGCCCGTCGAAGGGGGTGTTCTTGGATTTCGACAGCAGTCGCGCGCGGTCGAGCACGAAGGGCGCGTGCGGGTCGAACAGGATCAGATCGGCGGGGGCGCCTTCGGTCAGGCGGCCCGTGGGCAGGTTCAGCCTGCGGGCCGGAGCGAAGGAAAGCGCGCGGAACAGCGCGGGCAGGCTGATTTCGCCCTCGTGCCACAGGCGCAGCGCGGCGGGCAGCAGGGTTTCCAGCGCGACCGCGCCCGACGCGGCCTCTTGATAGGGCAGACGCTTGGATTCCTCGTCCTGCGGCGTGTGCATCGAGCTGATCGTGTCGATCAGGCCGGTGGCCACGGCGCGCACCAGCGCCAGGCGGTCGTCTTCGCTGCGCAGGGGCGGCTTGAGTTTGAAGAAGGTGCGGTAATCGCCCACGTCGAATTCGTTCAGCGTCAGGTGGTGGATATTCGCCCCCGCCGTCACGTCCAGCCCCGCCGCCTTGGCGCGTTCCAGCACCGGCAGGGCGGCCGCGGTGGACAGGTTGTCGGCGTGATAGCGCGCGCGCGTCATCTCGACCAGCGCCAGGTCGCGTTCCAGGCCCATCCGCTCGGCCATCGGCGAGACGGCGGGCAGGCCGCGCAGGGTCGCGAACTTGCCCGAGGTCACGGCGCTGCCCGCGGTCAATCCGGGGTCCTGCGGGTGGGCGATGACCAGCGCGCCCAGCGCGCGGGCGTAGGTGAGGCAGCGCGAAAAGACCTTGGTGTTTTCGACCACGCGGTCGCAATCGGTGAAGGCCACCGCGCCCGCGTCCATCAAGAAGCCGATTTCCACCATCTCGCGCCCGGCGCGCGCGCGGGTCAGCGCGGCCATCGGCAGGATACGCACGGGCGCCGCATCCTGGGCGCGGCGGGTGACGAACTCGAGCGCCTCGGGCGTGTCGATGGCGGGCAGGGTGTCGGGGCGGGTGATCACGCTTGTCACCCCGCCCGCCGCCGCCGCCCGCCCCGCGGTGCGGAAGCTTTCCTTGTGCCGCTCGCCCGGCTCGCCGATCTTGACGCCGATATCCACGATACCGGGGGCCAGGCAATGCCCGGCGCAGTCGATCACCTGCGCGCCGCGCGGGGGGGTGGGCGTGTCGAGCGCCGCGATGATGCCGTTGTCGACGACCAGCGCGCCCGAACGCTCGCTGCCCTTTTCGGGGTCGATCAGCCGGGCGTTGTCGAAGTAGAGGATCATGCCCTGCCCCCCTGAGCCGGGTTTTGCCCGATGTCCTGGCCGACGGCACCGTCGCGCAGGTTGCGCGCCAGCATGTCCATCGCGGCCATGCGCACGGCCACCCCCATTTCCACCTGTTCCTGAATGACCGAGCGGTTGATGTCATCGGCCAGCGTGCCGTCGATTTCGACCCCGCGGTTCATCGGGCCGGGGTGCATCACGATGGCGTCGGGCCTGGCATGGCCCAGCTTTTCGGCATCCAGCCCGTAGCGGTGGTAATATTCGCGCTCCGACGGGATGAAGCCGCCGTCCATCCGTTCCTTTTGCAGCCGCAGCATCATCACCACATCCACATCGGCCAGCCCCTCGCGCATGTCGTCGAAGACCTCGACCCCCAGATCGGCGATGCCTGCGGGCATCAGCGTCGGCGGGCCGATCAGGCGCACGCGGTTTTCCATCTTGCCCAGCAGGATCAGGTTGGACCGGGCGACGCGGCTGTGCGCGATGTCGCCGCAGATGGCGATCGACAGCCGGTGCAGCCGGCCCTTGGCGCGGCGGATGGTCAGCGCATCCAGCAGCGCCTGGGTGGGGTGTTCATGCCCCCCGTCGCCCGCGTTCAGCACCGCGCAGTTGACCTTTTCCGCCAGCAGGTTGACCGCGCCCGAATGCGGATGGCGCACGACCAGCAGGTCGGGGTGCATGGCGTTCAGCGTCATCGCCGTGTCGATCAGCGTCTCGCCCTTCTTGATGGAACTGGCCTGCATCGCCATGCTCATCACGTCGGCGCCCAGCCGCTTGCCCGCCAGCTCGAACGACGCCTGCGTGCGGGTGGAATTCTCGAAGAACATGTTGATCTGGGTCAGCCCCGACAGCACATCGCGATGTTTCTGCGACTGGCGGTTGAGGGTCACGTAATCCTCTGACAGATCCAGCAGCGCAGTGATTTCCTGCGGCGAAAGCGGCTCTATTCCCAGCAGGTGCCTGTGGCGGAATGTCATGATGCCCCCGTTCGCTGTCCGCCCGTCGCTGCGCGGCGCCGATCCTTGCCGCTTATAGAAACTCGGACCGGGTCTCACAAGTCGGCAGAACCGCGCGGTAGCGATTGTTCCCGGCGCGCTTGCGGCTTAAGTTTCGCGACATGGAATCGCAGCTTGGCCCGATACTCGATCACCGCACCGCGCGCGCCCTGCTCGAATGGCAGATCGAACTCGGCGTGGATGAGACCATCGCCGAAACGCCGGTCAACCGCTACGACGCGGTGCACACGCCCAAGCCCGGCGCCGCCATGCGCACGCCTGGGCCGCAGCCGGCTGCGGCGCAGGAGCCGGGACCGGCGGGCAGGCCGCGCGCCCCCGCACCCGCCGCACCGCCCCCGCCCCAGGCGGCCCCCGATCCGGTGGAGATGGCACGCGCACTGGCCCTGGCGGCCGCCAGCCTGGACGATCTGCGCCGGGCGGTGCATGATTTCGCGCAATGCGACCTGAGGCGGGGCGCGCGCAATTGCGTGTTCGCCGACGGCAATCCGCAGGCGCGCGTGATGGTGATCGGCGGCGCCCCCGACCGTCAGGACGACCTGGCGGGCGTCCCCTTCGCCGGGCCCGCGGGCGTGCTTCTGGATCGCATGTTCGAGGCGATCGGCATGGGGCGGCAGGCCGAGCGCGCCGCCGACCGGGCGATCTATGTCACCCCGGTCCTGCCCTGGCGCACCCCGCAGGACCGCCTGCCGAGCGCAGATGAATTGGCGATGATGCTGCCGTTTTTGGAAAAGCACGTCGCGCTGGTCGATCCGCAGGTGCTGGTCCTGATGGGGCCGCAGGCCTGTCAGGCGCTGCTGGGTCAAAGCGGGACGGCGCGGCTGCGCGGTCAATGGACGCAGGCCCTGGCGCGACCCGCATTGCCGATGTTCGCCCCCCAACAGCTGCTCAAACAGCCGCAGGCCAAGCGCGATGCCTGGCACGATCTGCTGTCGCTGCGGCAGAAACTGGAAGACCCCGCATGACCGACAGTTCCGAACGCGCCTTCGTGCCCATCCGCATCGCGGTCCTGACCGTCAGCGACAGCCGCGGCGCCGCCGAGGACCGATCCGGCGATGTGCTCGTCCAGCGGCTGGAGGCCGCAGGCCATACCCTGGCCGCCCGCACCCTGCTGCGCGACGAAAGGGCCGATATCGCGCGCCAGCTCTCCGACTGGTGCGCCGACCCCGACATTGATGTCGTGATTTCGACCGGAGGCACGGGCCTGACCGGCCGCGACGTGACGGTCGAGGCGCACCGCGACGTCTATGAAAAGGAAATCGACGCCTTCGGCACGGTCTTCACCATCGTGTCGATGAAAAAGATCGGCACCTCGGCGGTGCAGTCGCGGGCGACCGCGGGGGTGGCCAGGGGCACCTATCTCTTCGCGTTGCCCGGCAGCCCCGGCGCCTGCCGCGATGCCTGGGACGAGATCCTGGTGCATCAGCTCGATTACCGGCATCTGCCGTGCAATTTCGTGGAAATTTTTCCGCGACTGGATGAACATCTGCGACGGAAGTAGGATTGCATCGCGTATAAGGCGGGTAGTCTTCTGGCGAAAAGTCATCGGGCATCATCTGTTTCAGGCGGCCCGCCGTGCCGCCCCCTCTTGTCGGAGTTGTCTTTATGAGGTTTCTGCGCCGCAGTCTGGTCGGCTTGTTCCTGTTGGCGCTGACGCTTGGTCTTCTGGCCTTTGGCGGGCAGATGCTGTGGGGGGCGCTTCAGGACCGCTGGTCGCAGGAACAGCGCCCGCGGGCAGCGCGTGAACGGGTCTTTGCCGTCAACGTGGTGACCGCGCAGACCGGCGCCCAGCGACCGACGCTGCGGACATTCGGCGAGGTCCGCTCCCGCCGCACACTGGAAATCCGCGCGCCGTTGGGCGGGCGCATCGTGGCACTGGCGGACGGCTTCGTCGATGGCGGCACTGTCGACGAAGGCCAGCTGCTGCTGCGGATCGATCCGAGCACGGCACAATCGTCCCGCGACGTCGCCCTGACCGACGTGCAGGAGGCCGAGGCCGAGGTGCGCGATGCCGAACGCGGGCTGCAACTGGCCAAGGACGAGCGCGACGTCAGCCAGGCGCAGGCCGACCTGCGCGCGCAGGCCCTGCAACGTCAGCGCGACCTCAGCGCGCGCGGGGTGGGGACCGCCGCCGCGGTCGAGGTGGCCGAACTGGCGGCGGCCTCCGCGAACCAGGCGGTGGTGTCGCGCCGCCAGGCCGTGGCCCAGGCGGAGGCACGTGTGGATCAGGCCCGCACCGCGCTGGACCGGCAGCGCATCAAGCTGTCGGAATCCGAACGCCAACTGGCCGAAAGCGAAATACGCGCCGATTTCTCGGGCGTGCTGTCGGATGTCTCCGTGGTCGAGGGCGGGCTGATTGGCGTCAACGAGCATCTGGCCGATCTGATCGACCCGGATCGGCTGGAGGTCTCCTTCCGGCTGTCGACGGTGCAATACGCGCGGCTGCTGGATGAGAACGGCAGCCTCCTCGACGCCCCGGTCGCGGCGGTCATGGATCTGGACGGCTCGGAACTGATCGCCACCGGGCGCGTCTCGCGCGTCAGCGCGGCGGTGGGCGAGGGCCAGACCGGCCGCCTGCTGTTCGCGCAGCTGCAAGATGCGGCGGGGTTTCGGCCCGGGGATTTCGTGACGGTGCGCATCACGGAACCGGAACTAACGGATGTGGCGGTCCTGCCCGCCTCGGCGCTGGATGCGGGCAACACGGTGCTTGTTCTGGACGCGGAGGACCGGCTGGGCGTGCGGCAGGTGGATCTGCTGCGCCGCCAGGGCGACGCGGTCCTGGTGCGCGGCACCGATCTGGCGGGCAACACGTTGGACGGGGCGGAGATCGTCGCCGAACGCTCGCCGCTGCTTGGTGCCGGGATCAAGGTGCGCCCGCTGCGCCAGGGCGGCCGCGCGGATGGCGGCGCGGGTGGTGGCGCGGGTGGTGGCGACACGGCCTCCGGGCCGACCGCCCGCACCGACACCGCAATGCCCGAAGGCCCCGAGCTGGTCGCGCTGTCGCCCGAGCGCCGCCAGCGGCTGATCGATTTCGTCCAGTCTAACGACCGGATGCCCGGCGACGTGAAAAAACGCCTGCTCGCACAGCTGGCCGAGGACCGCGTGCCCGCGCAGACGGTGGACCGGCTGGAACAGCGGATGGGGGGCTAGGCGATGGCGCCGCGCCCGAATGCTGCCGCAGGCGGCGGTATCCTGTCCTATTTCGCCCGCCACCGCACCGCCGCGAACCTGCTGCTGGTGCTGATGCTGGCCGCCGGCGCCTATGCGCTGCCCAAGATGCGCGCGCAGTTCTTTCCCGATGTGGTGCTGGACAGCGTATCGGTGAGTGTCACCTGGGATGGCGCCGGCGCCGAGGATGTCGACGCGGGCATCGTGCAGCTGCTGGAACCCGTGCTGTTGAGCGTCGAGGGCGTCGAGAAGGCGGATTCCGTCTCTCGCGAAGGCAGCGCGACCGTCTCGCTGGAGTTCGAGCCGGGCTGGGACATGGCGCGCGCGGCCGAGGACGTGCAAACCGCCGTCGATACCGTGGCCAACCTGCCCGAAGACGCCGAGGACCCGCGCGTGCGCCGCGGCGCCTGGCGCGATCGCGTGACCGATCTGGTCATCACCGGGCCGGTCAGCGTCGATCAGCTGGGCAGGCTGGCCGATGAGCTTGCGACACGGCTGTTCGCGCAGGGCGTCACGCGCACCACGATCCGCGGCGTCGCGGCGCCCGAAACCATCGTCGAGGTCGCGACCATGGATCTGGTGCGCAACGACATCACCATGCGCCAGATCGCCGAGGCCATCGCGCAGGAGGCCAAGGCCGACCCGGCCGGCGACGTGACGGGCGCGAACGCCCGCGTGCGCACCGGCGTGGCCAAGCGCAGCCCCGATCAGATCGAGGCCATCGTCCTGCGCACCGGCGCCGACGGGTCCAGTCTAACGATCGGCGATGTCGCCCGCGTCCGGGTCGAGGGCATCGACCGGCAGAACGCCTATTTCGTGGGGCCCGATCCCGCGATTTCCGTTCGGGTGGACCGCACCGACCGCGGCGATGCGATCGGCATCCAGAACACGGTGCAGAAGGTGGCGGACGAACTGGCGCTCGGCGCGCCCGAGGGCGTTTCGATCCAGCTGATCCGCACCCGTGCGGAATCGATCACCGCGCGGCTGGACCTGTTGCTGGACAACGGTCTCGTGGGGTTGGGGCTGGTGGTCGTGCTGCTGTTTCTGTTCCTCAACGCCCGGACCGCCTTCTGGGTCGCCGCGGGTATTCCCGTCTCTATGCTGGCGGCGCTGGCACTGATGTACTGGTCGGGGCTGACGATCAACATGATCTCGCTTTTCGCGCTGATCATCACCCTGGGCATCGTGGTCGACGACGCCATCGTGGTCGGCGAACATGCGGATTTTCGCGCCCGCAGGCTGGGCGAGACCCCCTTGGTCGCCGCCGAAAACGCCGCGCGGCGCATGTGGCTTCCGGTGTTTTCGGCGACGATCACCACGATGATCGCCTTTTTCGCGCTGGTTGCGATCGGCGGACGCTTTGGCGATCTGATCGCGGACATTCCCTTCACCGTGGTCGCGGTGCTGCTTGCCAGCCTGGTGGAATGCTTCCTGATCCTGCCCAACCACATGAGCCACGCCCTGGCGCATTCCGCCAAGCGGCACTGGTACGACATGCCCAACCGACTTGTGAACCGCGGCTTCGGCTGGTTTCGCGACACGATCTTTCGCCGTCTGATGGGGCTGGTCGTGCGGCTGCGCTATCCGGTGCTGGCCGGTGTCATCGCCATCCTGTCCTCGCAGCTGGCTCTCGTCGTGACGGGCGATGTGCCGTGGCGCTTTTTCAACGCGCCGGAACAGGGGTCGGTTTCCGGCAACTTCGCGATGGCCAACGGCGCCGACCGCGCCGACACCCTCGAAATGATGCGCGAGATGCAGCGTGCGACGGATGCCGTGGCGCGCCGCTATGAGGACGAATACGGCACCAACCCGCTGGCCTTCGTGCTGGCCGAGATCGGCGGCACCACGGGGCGCGGACTGGCGGGCACCGACACCAAGGACAGCGATCTGCTCGGCTCCATCGCGATCGAGCTGATCGACGCCGACCTGCGGCCCTATTCGAGCTTTCGCTTTGTCGGCGACTTGCAGGAAGAGGTGCGCAATCACCCGCTGCTGGAAACCGTCTCCTTTCGCGGCTGGCGGTCCGGCCCCGGCGGCGATGCGCTGGACGTTCAGCTGTTCGGCGCCGACAGCGACACGCTGAAGACGGCCGCCGAGGCGCTGAAA
>NZ_JBRBUA010000008.1:0-45827 GCF_052826345.1 Brevirhabdus sp.
ACGCCATAGCGAAAGCGGCGGAAGCGCGCATCCTCCACCCCGTAGCGGTCGCGGCAGACCTCGTCCCACGGCTCGACGAAGGCGCGCATCTTGCACATCTCGGTCACGAACCGGATGCCCGCGTTCACGAAAAAGCTGATGCGCCCGACCATCGCCGGGAACTGGCCCTCAGACACCTTGCCGCGCAGATCGTCCAGCACCGCCGTGGCGGTGGCGAGGGCAAAGGCCAGCTCCTCCTCGGGGGTCGCGCCGGCCTCTTGCAGGTGGTAGGAGCAGACGTTCATCGGGTTCCATTTGGGCAGGTGTTCGCGCGTGTAGGCGGCGATGTCGGTAATCATGCGCAGGCTGGGTTCCGGCGGGCAGATATAGGTGCCGCGGCTGAGGTATTCCTTGATGATGTCGTTTTGCACCGTGCCCTGCAGCGCCGCGACATCGGCGCCCTGTTCCTCTGCCACGGCGATATAGAGCGCCAGCAGCCAGGGCGCCGTCGCGTTGATCGTCATCGAGGTGTTCATCTGCTCCAGCGGGATCCGGTCGAAAAGGGCGCGCATGTCGCCCAGATGGCCCACCGGCACGCCGACCTTGCCGACCTCGCCGCGGGCCAGCAGGTGGTCGCTGTCATATCCCGTCTGCGTCGGCAGGTCGAAGGCCACCGACAGCCCGGTCTGCCCCCGCGACAGGTTCTTGCGGTAAAGCGCGTTCGACGCCTTGGCGGTGGAATGGCCGGAGTAGGTGCGGAACAGCCAGGGCCGGTCCTTGCCGGGGTTGGTCGGGCCGGTCGTCGGGCCGGTCTTAGCGTCGGTCTTCGGGTCGGTCATAACGGGCCTCGAACAACAAAACTGCTGAAATAATAGGAATAATGGTAATAATGTTACCTGTCCAGATGCTGCACCGCAAAATCGTCGGTTGCCGCGCCCGGAACGCGTTAACCGTTGTTTTTCAAAGAAACTGGCGAAGGGAGTGCGATAACCGAGACATAAATTACAAAAAATGATAACATGAGGTTGCTTTGTTGCGTATGTGGTTTTATTTCCAACCACAGACGCAGATGCAGCAATTGATTCTGCGTCGCGGCAAGAGCTTGGTTTAGGGAGGCGACATGGCCTTGGATACGAATGCACCCATCGCGCAGTACGATGCGCCGAAGAAAGACCTTTACGCCGTGGGCGAACTGCCGCCCCTGGGCCATGTCCCCGCGCAGATGCACGCCTGGGCCATCCGGCGCGAACGCCACGGAGAGCCGGACCGGTCCTTCCAGCTGGAGGTCGTGGACGTCAAAAAGCCCGACAGCCACGAGGTCCTGGTCCTGGTGATGGCCGCCGGGGTCAACTACAACGGCGTCTGGGCAGGGCTCGGCATTCCGATCAGCCCCTTCGACGTCCACAAGGCCGATTTCCACATAGCGGGCTCCGACGCGTCGGGCATCGTCTGGGCGGTCGGTGACAAGGTTACCCGCTGGAAGGTCGGCGACGAGGTGGTGATCCACTGCAACCAGGACGACGGTGACGACGAGGAATGCAATGGCGGCGACCCGATGTTCTCGCCCTCGCAGCGGATCTGGGGCTATGAGACGCCCGACGGCTCCTTCGCGCAATTCACCTGCGTGCAGGCCCAGCAGCTGATGCCGCGCCCCAGGCATCTGACCTGGGAGGAATCCGCCTGTTACACGCTGACGCTGGCCACAGCCTACCGGATGCTCTTCGGCCACCATCCGCATGAGCTCAAGCCCGGCCAGAACGTGCTGGTCTGGGGTGCCTCGGGGGGGCTTGGCTCCTACGCAATCCAGCTGATCAACACCGCGGGCGCCAATGCCATCGGCGTGATCTCGGGCGAGGACAAGCGGGAGTTTGTCATGAGCCTGGGCGCCAAGGGCGTCATCAACCGCAAGGAGTTCAACTGCTGGGGGCAGATGCCCGTCGTCAACACCGACGAATACAAGGCCTGGTTCGCCGAGGTGCGCAAGTTCGGCAAGGCCATCTGGGATATCACCGGCAAGGGCAACAACGTCGACATGGTGTTCGAGCACCCGGGCGAGGCGACTTTCCCCGTCTCCACCTTCGTGTGCAAGAAGGGCGGCATGGTGGTGATCTGCGCGGGCACCACCGGCTATAACCTGACGATGGATGCGCGCTACATCTGGATGCACCAAAAGCGCGTGCAGGGCAGCCACTTCGCCCATCTCAAGCAGGCCGCCGCAGCCAACAAACTGATGGTGGAGCGTCGGCTCGACCCCTGCATGTCGGAGGTGTTTTCCTGGTCGGAAATCCCCCAGGCCCACGTCAAGATGCGCCGCAACGAACATAAACCCGGGAACATGGCCGTTCTGGTCAGCGCGCCGCGCATCGGGCTGCGCACCTTCGACGACACGCTGGAGGCAAGCCGCGCCAACTGACGCGCGGCTTGGCCGATCATCTGCCAACAAGACCTGGCCCCCCGCGAATCGCTTTTGTGATCGCGGGGGGGTTCATTTTCGGGGTTGTATTGCGGATCAGTGCGTTGGAGACGCCGGCCCCCTCATAAATGGGGGGGTGAAACTGGCGAATTGGCGGAGAACTATGGTCAGGCTAAGCTTGAGTTAAGCAAACGTTAACTTCTTGGAGCGAGAGTGAAGATGGAACAGGATTGGGTGATGGACGTGTTGTCCGACCTACGGACCTTTGCCACCCGCAACGGAATGTTCGCGCTCGCGCGCCAGCTTGACGACACGTTGCACGTGGCCCGGGCCGAGGTCGGCAGCCAGTTTGCAAAGGCACACGCGGGGCATGGGGCCAAAGCTGGAAACATTTCTGGAACTTGTCCAGCAGGCGAAAACGCTTGAGGATCTACGGCGCCTGCTGCATTTCCTGCGCGACTTCTACGGCGTGGATCACCTGATCTACCACCCGCTGAACACCTTGCCCGAAGAGTATATCCTGCTGACCTATTCAACCGATTGGGTCGCCCGATATCTTGAAGGCAACTACGCCCGCATCGACCCCGTGGTGCAGGGCTGCTTTTCGCGCTTTGGCCCCGTGCAGTGGAAGACGCTGGATTGGTCGACCAAATCGTCGCGGAATTTCCTGGCGGAGGCAATACAGGGCGGGGTGGGCAACCAGGGCCTGTCGGTGCCGATCCGCGGCCCGAAGGGGCAATTCGCGATGTTCACCGTGAACCACCGCTGCAGCGATCGCGACTGGCAGCTTTTTTCGGCGCAGTTTCAACGTGACCTGATCCTGATCGCCTATTACCTCAACAGCAAGGCGATGGAAATCGCCAAGGGCCGGGAGGACGCGGCCGGTCAGTCCCTGAGCCCGAGGGAGATCGATGCGCTCACCTTGCTGGCGCTGGGCTACAGCCGTGCGCTGGCGGCCGAGAACCTGCGCATTTCGGAAAACACCCTGCGCAGCTACATAGAGGCCGCGCGGTTCAAGCTGGGCACCGCAAACACCACCCATGCGGTGGCCACCGCGCTGTCGCGGGGGTTGATCGTGCTGTGACGCGGCCTCGCCTGCGGCCCGTCCTTGGCCCATGCTAAGGGCGTTGCGGATTATTTCTTCCTGCGAACGCTAAGCGGTCGTTAACCGCCTTCGGGCAAATGCCTCCTCTCTTTTCAGGGACCGGAGGCACCATGATCCGTTATATCCGCGCAGAAGATCTGCCACTTTACCCGCGTTTGTCCGACAGCATGTTCCGCGACCGCGCGGTGCAGTTCCGCGATCGGCTGGGCTGGCCGCTGAAGGTCGACCGTGACGGCCACGAGCAGGACGAATACGACGCGCTCAACCCTTGGTACGCCATTCTGGAGGGGCCGGACGGGCTGCATCGCGGGTCGATGCGTTTTCTGCCGACATCGGGTCGCACAATGCTGGCGGAACATTTCGCGCACCTGTGCGACAGGCCCGTCGCGGCGCCCGACATCTGGGAATGCACGCGTTTCTGCCTGGCGCCGGGCGCGCGCGGCGGCGCGGGCGCGCGACTGATGCTGGCGGCGGCACAGTTCGGCAGCGGCATGGGCATGGCGCAGATCGCGGGCGTGTTCGACTGGCGGATGCTGGGCGTCTATCGCCGCATGGGCTGGTCGCCACAGGTTTGCGGGCGCGATGGCGTCGGGCGGGACGCGATCGGCGCCGGTCTGTGGCAGGTCAGCGACAGCGTGACGCGCAGCCTGTCGCGCGCGGCCGGAATGGCGCCGGAACTATCCGCCCTGTGGTTCCGCAGGGCGGCGGCGGCACCTCAGGCGCGCGCGGCGTGAACGGCGCGTAAGCTCTGGCCTTCCCCGCCCGGGAAGGGGTAGTCTGGCGGCATGTCGCTGCCCGCCGTCACCTATTCCGAAGATCAGGCCGAGGCCCATGACCGCGTGACGGAGGCGTTGCGCGGCGTGGGCGTCGATCTGGAAAACGGCATCCTGCGCCCGCGTACCGGCGCCGACGGCGCGTCGGTGCTCGCGGTGATCGGCAAGGCGGGCTCGGGCAAGACGCTCTTGCTGGCGGAGCTCGCGCGCGCGCTCAAGGCCGCGGGGGTGCAGCTGGTCTCCGGCGACTATGAGGGCAAGAAGACCCGCGAAAAGCGCAGTCTGGCGATCCTCGCACCCACCAACAAGGCCGCGTCGGTGCTGCGCAACCGGGGCGTGCCCGCCACGACCATTCACCGCATTCTCTACACTCCGGTCTATGACCCGGAATACGAGCGTATCGCCGATTGGCTGGCGGGCGACGGCGAGCGCCCGGTCATCGAGGGGTTGAACGACACCGCGCTGGACCGGGCCGAGGCCTTCTACAAGCTGCACAGCTCGATCCCCGGCGCGCTGGCGGCGGCGGGGCTGCGGGGGTCGGATTTCATCACCGGCTGGAAACGCCGTGAGGACCCGCTGGACATCGGCTTCGTCGACGAATCCTCGATGCTGGACGAGCGGCAGTTCGAGGATCTGAAGGAAATCTTTCCAACACTGCTGCTGTTCGGCGATCCCGCCCAGCTGGCGCCGGTGGGACAATCGGGCGAAATGGTCTTCGACCGGATGCCTGAGCAGCAGCGGCTGGTGCTGAACCGCATCCACCGTCAGGCGGAGGACAATCCGATCCTCGATCTGGCCCATGCGCTGGGCGAGGAGGCCACCACCTTCGAGCGGTTTGAGCGGATGGTCGAGGATGCCGCGCGGCGCGACGACCGGGTGGTGCTGGCGCAGCGTGTTGAATCCGACCTGATGGCGCGTTCTCCGGTTCTTGTCTGGCGCAATGTCACCCGCATCCGGCTGATCCACGCCTTTCGCGCGGCCTATGGCGCGCCCGCCGACGCGCTGCTGGAGGGCGAGCCGCTGATTTGCGACGGGCTGGAGCTGCCGCTCAAGCACCGCAAGAAGCGCATCGATCTGGAGGCGCGCGGCCTGATCAAGGGCGCGCAGGTCGTCTATCTCGGGCCCGGGCGCAAGCGCGGGTTTTCGCGGCTGCACGTCATGGGCGCCGAAGACCCCCAGGTCAGCGCCGCCTCGATCGTCAAGATCGAGCATCCCGACGAGGAAGAGCCCTTCATCCCCTTCGCCGCGCATATGGGGGCGGCCTTTTTGCACGGCGCGGCGGTCACGATCCACAAGGCGCAGGGCAGCCAGTGGGAAAACGTGCAGGTCTTTGCGCCCGATCTATACGCCGCCAGCCGTGCCGGCCGGATGGAGGCGGGCCAGCCCTTGTGGAAACGGCTGGCCTATGTGGCGATCACCCGCGCCTCGCACCGGCTGTTCTGGGTCACGCGCAACCGGCTGGCGCGTCCCGGCGGCCCGCTGGTCGTCGACGATCTGAAGCCCGCGGCCGTGCCGTTTTCCCTCGAAAGCCCGGACGCGCCCGAAGCGCCCGCCGACCCCGAGGCCGACACCGACGCGCCGGGGGCGAGACAGGGGCTGGCGGCGGCGGACGAAGCATCCTAGCGTGCCCGCGATCATCAACCGGAGTTTTCCATGCGTTGCGTCTTCGTCCAATTTCAATGCGCCCCCGGCAAGACCTATGAGGTCGCCGACGCGATCTACGACCGCGAAATCGTGTCCGAGCTTTACTCGACCTCGGGAGATTACGACCTGCTGGCCAAGATCTACATCCCCGACGATCAGGATGTCGGGCGGTTCATCAACGAAAGGCTGGATGAGATTCCGGGCATCCAGCGGTCGCTGACCACGATGACGTTCAACGCGTTCTGATCCGGCTGATCCGGCCCATCGGCGGATCGGGCGCGCGCCCGTGCGGCGGCCCCGTCAGCTGCGGATATAGCGGAAGGCGGTGGATGCGCCCCAGCCCGCGAACATCGCCAGGGCCAGCGACAGCAGGCCGTAAAGCAGCGGCTGGTCATGTGCCAGCACGTAGATCCAGCGTTCCAGCCCGACCTTGTTGACGTAAAGCGTGGTGGTGTAGCTGTTGACGACCTTGCGGTCACGCGTCAGGAAAATGCGTGCGGTGTAATTGCCCTCGACCAGATTGGCGGGCAGGGCGACCTCGGTGCGGAACAGCGTCTGGTCGATCAGCAGCGTGCCGTCGATCTGCTCGTTGTAGAGCCCGTTCTTTTTCCGAATGCGGATCAACGCCTCGGTGAAGGCGTTCATGTCCTCGATGCCCGCGGGCGCGCCCACCGAGCGGATCGCCCGGTCGAGCGAGATGCGGTGGCGCAGATCCTCGGTCTGGGACAGGATCTGATCGAGCGGCCCGGTCGTCGAGACCGCGTAGAAGCTGGGCGCCTCGTCGATTTCCAGCGCATCGGTGTTGATCCAGATGCCCGCGCGTCGCGACTTGCGGCGCACCATCACCGGCTGAAGCGGACCCGACACGGTGATGATCACCTGAAGCGGCTTGTCCTTCTGGATGCCGGTTTCGCGTTTGACCGCGCCGAACAGCAGGATTTCCGACCCGTCGAAACTGGCCGTGATCGACACGCGGTTCTGCGACAGCTCGGCCACGATCTCTTCGTTCTGGGCGGCGGCGGTCTGGCCCAGCAAAACCAACAGCAGCGCGGAGGCGATACGGTAGATCATGGCTTGCCCACGCTTGACAGCGAGTAAAGCTCACCGGGTTTCAGCACCAGGTCGAGCCCCAGCTTGATGCAGACCAGCAGCACCAGGATCGACAGCAGGATGCGCAGCTGCTCGGCCTTCAGAAGCAGGCCGATGCGGGTGCCGATCTGCGCGCCGATCACACCGCCGATCAGCAGCATCACCGCCAGCGCCAGATCGACGCTGTAGTTGGTGGTGGCGTGCATCAGCGTGGTGAACCCGGTGACGAAGATGATCTGGAAAAGCGATGTTCCGACGACCACCTTGGTCGGCATCCCCAGCAGGTAGATCATCGCGGGCACCATGATGAAGCCCCCGCCCACGCCCATGACCGCCGCCAGCACACCCACCAGAAAGCCCACCAGCAACGGGGGGATCACCGAGATATAAAGGCCCGAGGTGCGGAATTTCATCTTGATCGGCAGGGCGTGCACCCAGGTCCGCTTGTGCCGGGCGGCGGGTTTGACCGCGCCGCCGCGCGACTTGCGGATCGTGCGGAAACTTTCGACAAACATCAGCGCGCCGATGATGCCCAGAAACACCACGTAGGACAGGTTCACCAGCAGATCGACCTGGCCCAGCTTGCGCAGCAGCGCAAAGACCTGAACGCCCACCGCCGCGCCGATGAGGCCGCCCACCAGCAGTACCAGCCCCATCCGAAGGTCGACGGTACGCCGCTTGAGATGCGCCAGCAGCGCCGAAAACGACGAGCCCACGATCTGGTTGGTCGAGGTCGCCACCGCGACGACGGGCGGAATGCCCACGAAGAACAGCAAGGGCGTGATCAGAAAACCGCCGCCGACCCCGAACATCCCGCTGAGCACGCCGACAATTCCGCCAAGCCCCAGCAAAAGGAAGGCATTGACCGAAACTTCGGCGATAGGAAGGTATATCTGCATTGAACAAACCCCGAAGGACTGCCTGTCCCATACAATTTGCCGCAGTGCGGAGATAGATGTCAGCCTGCGACAAATCGGATCGATCCGCCTATTATGTGCCTCGCGCCGCGCGGGGCAAGGGCATCAGGGCCGGAAGGACGACCGAGATAGGTAAATTGATTCGCTTGCGATGCGTGGCGGGGCGGCGCGGCACCTCTGACGCGGCCGGGCAGGCGGCGCGTGGATGACGGGATATCTGCTGCTCTTCACCTCGGCGCTGGTGGCCGCGACGATCCTGCCGATGCAGTCCGAGGCCGTTCTGCTGGCCCTGTTGGGCAGTGGCGGGCGGCCGGTCTGGGCGCTGTTGCTGGTGGCCACGCTGGGCAATGTGCTGGGCTCGGTGATCAACTGGCTGCTCGGACGATATCTGCTGCATTTCCGCGACCGGCGGTGGTTTCCCGCCTCCGGCCGACAGCTTGACCGGGCGCAGGCGTGGTATCGCCGCTACGGGCGCTGGTCGCTGCTGGGCAGCTGGCTGCCGCTGGTGGGCGACCCGCTGACCGTGGTGGCGGGCGTGCTGAAAGAGCCGCTGCTGCCGTTCCTGCTGCTGGTGACGCTGGCCAAGGGCGGGCGCTATCTGATTCTGGCGGCGCTTGCGCTTGCGTGGCTGTAGGCGCGCCCGCTCAGCGTTCCTTGACGTAGGGCTCGCCGCCCGCGCGCGGCGGGATCGCCTTGCCGACGAAACCGGCCAGGATGATCACCGTCAGGATATAGGGCAGGGCGTCCATGAACTGCACCGGGATGACAAAGCCGCCCAGGTCGATGTTCTGATAGCGCAGCGCGACCGCCTGCAGGAAACCGAACAGGAACGTCGACCACAACGCGTACCAGGGTCGCCATTTGGCGAAGATCAGCGCCGCCAGCGCGATATAGCCGCGCCCGGCGGTCATGTCCTTCACGAAACCCGCCTGCAGCGCGGTCGCCAGATAGGCCCCCGCGATGCCGGTCAGCACGCCGCAGATGGCGACGGCGGCGTAGCGCAGCCCGACTACGGAAATGCCGGCCGTGTCGACGGCGGCGGGGTTTTCGCCCACCGCGCGCAGCCGCAGGCCGAAGCGCGTGCGAAACAGGATATACCAGCTGAGCGGCACCATCAGCAGCGCGAGGTAGACGATGATCGTGTGGCCCGAAATCAGCTCGGCATAGATCGGGCCCGCGACCGGCACATCGCGCAGCGCGTCGACGAAGGGCAGGTCGATCGGGGCGAACCGCCCGCCACCGAACAGCGACGGCGTGCGCCCGCCCTGGCTGAACCAGTCCTGGGCGATCAGCACCGTCATGCCCGCGGCCAGAAAATTGATCGCCACCCCCGAAATCAGCTGGTTGCCGCGAAAGGTGATCGAGGCCAGCCCGTGCAGCATCGACAGCGCCATCGACGCGGCGATCCCAGCCAGCAACCCGATCCACACCGACCCCGTCACCGCCGCCAACGCCCCCGAAAAGAAGGCCGCCGCCAGCATCTTGCCTTCCAGCCCGATGTCGAAGATCCCGGCACGTTCGGAAAACAGCCCCGCCAGACAGGCCAGCAGCAGCGGCGTGGACAGGCGGATGGTGGAATCCAGCACCTGAAGGATGGTGTTCATGTCCATGCGCGTATCCTCAGGCGTCTTCGGCGGGGGTGACGTGGGTTTTCGGCTCGGGAGGAGTGGCGATCGCGGGCGGCGCCTTGGGGCGGAACGCCATGAACAGCTTTTCCAGCGGCATGCGGACCATGTTGTCCAGCGCGCCGGTGAACAGGATGACCAGCGCCTGGATCACCACGATCAATTCGCGCGGGATCGAGGTCCATAGCGCCAGCTCGGCGCCGCCTTGGTAAAGGAACCCGAACAGGATTGCCGCCAGAAACACCCCGAAGGGGTGCGAGCGGCCCATCAGCGCCACGGCGATGCCGATGAAGCCCGCCCCCTCGACCGCGTTCATCACCAGGCGCTCGGCCTCGCCCATGACGTTGTTGATGGCCATCATCCCGGCCAGCCCGCCGGACACCAGCATCGACACCATGATGATGCGAAACGGCGAGATTCCGGCATAAAGCGCGGCCGGTTCGGACCGTCCGTAGGCGCGGATGGCAAAGCCGATGCGGGTGCGCCAGATCAGCAGCCACACCAGAAAGCACGCCAGCACCGCCACCAGCAGGCTGACGTTCGCGGGCGCGGCCTTGGAAAAGGGAATGCCGATGGGCGCCAGCAGCTCATGCAGGGTCGGCAGATGGGTCGCGGCGGGAAACTTCCGCGTCGCGGGGTCCATCGAGCCCACGGGACGCATCACGTTGACCAGCAGGTAGTTCAGCAGCGAGGCGGCGATGAAGTTGAACATGATCGTGGTGATCACGATATGGCTGCCGCGTTTGGCCTGCAGATAGGCGGGGATCGCGGCCCAGGCCGCACCCAGCAGGGCCGCGCCGATCACCGCGACGGGCAGTGCCAGCGCCCAATGCGGCCAGGGCACCGACAGCGCCACCAGCGCCACGCCGAGGCCCCCCAGCATCGCCTGACCCTCGCCGCCGATGTTGAACATCCGCGCGTGAAAGGCCACCGCGACGGCCAGCCCGGTGAACATGAAATTCGTCGCGTAATAAAGCGTATAGCCCCAGCCATAGGTCGACCCCAGCGCGCCGCTGACCATCAGCTTGACCGCCGCCACCGGGTCCTCGCCGATGGCCAGGATCACCAGCGCCGACAAAAGCGCCGCCAGCAACAGCGAAATCAGCGGGATCAGCAGCACATCGGCCCATTTCGGCATGCGTTCCATCAGCGGGCCTCCGTCGCGGGGGCGTGCCCGGCGCTGTCGATACCGGCCATCAGCAGACCCAGCTCGCGCTCATCGGTCTGGGCGGGCAGCCGTTCGCCCATGATGCGCCCGTCGAACATCACCGCGATGCGGTCCGAGAGCGAAAAGATCTCCTCCAGCTCGACCGAGACCAGCAGGATCGCCTTGCCCTCGTCGCGCAGGCGCACGATCTGCTGGTGGATGAACTCGATCGCGCCGATGTCGACGCCGCGCGTCGGCTGGCCGACCAGCAACAGGTCGGGGTTGCGCTCGATCTCGCGTGCCAGCACGATTTTCTGCTGGTTGCCGCCGGAAAAATTGCGCGCGGCCTGCCAGCAGTCCGCGGGGCGGATGTCGAACCGCTCGATCTTGCCCTGCGCGTCGCGGCGCATCGCGTCATTGTCGAGAAAGGCGCCGCGCGTATAGGCTGGGTCGTTGTGATAGCCGAAGGCGATGTTTTCCCAGGCGTGAAAATCCATGATCAGCCCCTCGCGGTGGCGATCCTCGGGCACATGGGCGATGCCCTGCGCGCGCCGGGTCTGGCCGTTGGCCTGGCGCCCCGACAGCGCGATGGGTCGGCCGTTCAGCCGCACCGTGCCGGTGCCATGGGTGATGCCGCCCAGCACCTGCAACAGCTCCGACTGGCCGTTGCCCGCAACGCCCGCGATGCCCAGGATCTCGCCCGCGCGAATGTCGAGCGTGATGCCCTTCAGCCGTTCGACGCCGCTGGCGTCGGTGACGCGCAGGTTCTCGACCTCCAGCACCTTGGCGCCGGGGCGGGCGGGGGCCTTGTCGACCTGCAACAGCACCTTGCGGCCCACCATCAGCTCGGCCAGATGCTCGGGCGAGGTGTCGGCGGTTCTGACCGTCGCGGTCATCTCGCCGCGCCGCATCACGCTGACGGTGTCGGTGATCTCCATGATTTCGCGCAGCTTGTGGGTGATCAGGATGATCGTCTTGCCCTCGCGCCGCAGCCCTTCGAGGATGCGGAACAGGTGGTCGGCCTCGGCGGGGGTCAACACGCCCGTGGGTTCATCCAGGATCAGGATATCGGCCTCGCGGTAGAGCGCCTTGAGGATCTCCACCCGCTGTTGATGGCCGACGCTCAGATCCTCGATCAGGGCGTCGGGATCGACGTTCAGCTCATATTCGGCGGCCAGCTGTTTCAGCAGCCCGCGCGCCCGCGCTTTGGAGGGCTTGAGCAGGCGCGCACCCTCGACCCCCAGGATGACGTTTTCCAGAACGGTGAAATTCTCCACCAGCTTGAAATGCTGGAACACCATGCCGATGCCCGCCGCGATGGCGGCCTGGCTGTCGGGGATCGGCGTCTTCTTTCCGTTGATGAAGATCTCGCCGGAATCGGCCTTGTAAAAGCCGTAGAGGATCGACATCAGCGTCGATTTTCCGGCGCCGTTTTCGCCGATGATGCCGTGGATCGTGCCCGGCATCACCCGGATCGAGATGTCCTTGTTGGCCTGCACCGGGCCGAACGCCTTCGAGATGCCGCGCAGCTCGATCGCGGGGGGCGCGGTATCCGGCTGCGCGCTGTCTGGGGCGGCCGTTGCCGGCCGCCCCGTGTCGTTGAGGTCTGCCACGGGTGCCGCTCAGGATGCGGGGCAGCTGTTGTCGGTCATGTAGTCGTGCACCTTGATCTCACCGGACACGATCTTGGCCTTGGCTTCGTCCAGCTTGGCCTTCATGTCCGCGGTGATCAGGTCCTTGTTGTTGTCGTCGACCGCATAGCCCACGCCGTCGTTTGCCAGCCCCAGAACCTGCACGCCGGGTTTCAGATCGGCGCCGTCGGTGAAGGCGTCGTAGACGGCGTTGTCGACGCGCTTGACCATCGAGGTCAGCACCTGGCCGGGATGCATGTAGTTCTGGTTGCTGTCGACGCCGATCGACAGGATGTTCTCATCGGCGGCGGCCTGAAGTACGCCGACCCCGGTGCCGCCCGCAGCCGCGTAGATCACATCCGCGCCCTGGCTGATCTGCGCCTTGGTCAGTTCCGCGCCCTTGACCGGATCGTTCCATGCGGCGGGGGTGGTGCCGGTCATGTTCTCGATCACCTTGGCATCGGGATTGGCTGCCTTGACGCCCTGGGCATATCCGCAGGCGAATTTGCGGATCAGCGGGATATCCATACCGCCGATGAACCCGACGGTGCCCGATTTGGACGCCAGCGCGGCCAGCATCCCGACCAGGTAGGAGCCTTCGTGTTCGTTGAAGACGACCGAGCGGACGTTCGGCGCCTCGACCACCATGTCGATGATCACGAATTTCGTGTCGGGGTAATCCGCGGCGACCTCGCCCAGCGAGGAGCCGAAGGCAAAGCCCACCATGACGATCGGATCGGAACCGGCCTCCGCAAAGCGATGCAACGCCTGTTCGCGCTGGGCTTCGGACTGAAGCTCGATCTCGCGGTAGCTGTTGCCGGTGTCCTTCTTCCAACGCTCCGCGCCTTCATGTGCGGCCTCGTTGAAGGATTTGTCGAACTTGCCGCCCAGATCGTAGATCAGCGCGGGTTCGGCCAGCGCGGCGGCGGTGCCCAGCGCAAGCGTGGCCGCCGTGCCGAGGATCGTTTTCATCAGGGTCATTTTGCACTCCCGGTATTTTGTTTGGGGCTGAGGCCTTCTTCAGGCGCTGCGCCTGTGCAGAAAGATCTTTCTGGGATCATGACCGATTAAGGCCGCAGCCCCGGCAGAGGGTCAACCGATTTTTCCGGCCGCACAGCCGGAAGCAGCGAATGGTTGGGGATAAACGCGCCTGACGCAGGGTCAAGCGGCAGCCAGCGCCTTGCGCAGTACCAGCGCGTCGACCGCGCCTCCTGCGCCGCCCCGATAATAGGCACGCCTGCGACCCGCAGCCTGCCAGCCACAGGCGCGGTAGAGCGCGATCGCACCCGCATTGTCGGCGGCGACCTCCAGAAAGGCCTCCCGCGCGCCGCGATCCAGCGCTGCGGCGTCGAACCGTGCCAGCAAACCGCGCGCCAGCCCCTGCCTGCGGTGACCGGGGTGCACGGCGAGGGTCAGCAGCTCCGCCTCGCCGGTGACGGCGCGTCCCAGCACAAAGCCTTGCGGCGACCGCGCGCCCTCGCACAGCGCGAAGACATGCGGCGCGGCCAGCAGCGCCGCGATTTCAGCCGCCGACCAGGGGCGGGGAAAACGGAACGCGGCGGCGTGGAGGGCGGCCAATTCGGGCGCCGACGTCGCGCCGCCAACCGCCGGGGTATCTGGCTCTGGCGTCATCGCAAGCTCCCCTTCAGGACGGTGCCGTCATGGCAGGATCGGCGGCGGTATGTCGGCTGACGGCGCCGCGTCGGCGCTGCGGATATAGAGCGGCGCAGGGCGCGGCTGCGCGGTCCAGTCGCGAGACGCCGCAATCCGTCCGATGGCCTCGGCCAGCGCGACAGGGGGCGTCTGCGCGCGCGCGGCGATCGGCAGATCCGCGGGCAGCGTGTCAGGCTGACAGACGAGCATTGGATCGGGCGTCGGAGCGGGCGCCATATCGGGCGCCGCGACGGGCCGCAGAAGGCGGGGCAGATCGGTCGGCCCGATCAGCTCCGGCCCGGCGGGGCCATCGGGGCCGAAAACCTGCGCGTAGAACTGCCCCCGGCGCGCGTCGATGACGGCGGCAACCGGGCGCGGCATCTCGAACGCCAGCGCCTCGAGCGCGCTGACACCGATTGCCGGACGCCCCAGCGACAGTGCCAGACCGCGCGCCGCCGCGATGGAGATGCGGATGCCGGTGAAATTGCCGGGGCCGGTGCCCACGGCGATCGCGTCGAGGTCGGACCACGCGCGGTCGGCCTCTTGCAGCAGATCCTCCAGGATCGGGAACAGCGCCTCGGTCTGGCCTTTGGTCATGGGTTCGTGGGTTTGCGCGAGCACCCGGTCCCCTACAGCAAAGCGGCCGCGCAATGCGCGGCCGAGGTATCGAAAGCCAGGATCAACGGGTCAGGCGGCAACCGGCCGGACCTCGATCACCTCGGGGATGTAATGGCGCAGCAGGTTCTCGATCCCCATCTTCAAGGTCAGGGTCGAGGAGGGACAGCCCGCGCAGGCCCCCTGCATGTGAAGGTAGACGATGCCGCGGTCAAAGCCGTGGAAGGTGATGTCGCCGCCGTCTTGCGCCACTGCGGGGCGCACGCGGGTGTCCAGCAACTCCTTGATCTGGCCGACGATCTCATTGTCGGGGCCGTCATGTGCGGCGTGGCCACCGGACTGGTCGGCCTCGCCTTCCATGATCGGCTGGCCGGATTGGAAATGTTCCATGATCGCGCCCAGGATCGAGGGCTTGATGTGGTCCCATTCGACGGCTTCGGCCTTCGTCACGGTCACGAAGTCATTGCCCAGAAACACGCCGTTGACGCCTTCGACCGCAAAGATGCGGCGGGCGAGCGGGGATTTTCCGGCCGTGTCGGCGCTGGGAAAATCGGCAGTGCCCGCATCCAGCACGGACTGGCCGGGCAGGAATTTCAGCGTTGCCGGGTTCGGCGTGGATTCGGTCTGGATGAACATGGGCGACCTCTTGTCTGAGAGATACCGATATGCGCCTGCCAGCGCGCGAAGTCAAGATTTGGAATGGTTCTAAACTGCGAGGGGACCGCGGCGGGTGGGACGCCTCCGGCGGGAGTATTTGGCCGAGAAGAACGCAAGGCGGCGGCGATCAGGTGATGGCCTCGAGCTGTTCCTTGGACAATTCGCCGGGCACGATGGTGATGGGCACGGGCAACATGCCCGCATTGCGCGACATCTGCGTCACCAGCGGGCCGGGGCCTGCCTTGTCGGTGCCCGCGCCCAGGATGACCACGCCGATTTCCGGATCTTCGCGGATCTGCGCCAGGATCTCGGGCACCGGCTCGCCTTCGCGGATCACAAGTTCGGGGTTCACTCCCTGCCGGTCGCGCATCCATTTGGCGAACACCTCGAAATGGGCTTCGATCCGCTCGCGGGCTTCTTCGCGCATCAGATCGCCGACGCCGATCCAGTGGTTGAACTCGTCGGGGGGAATGACGGCCAGCACCTCGACCCCGCCGCCGGTGTGCGAGGCGCGCAGCGCGGCAAAGCGCATGGCGTTCAGGCATTCGCGGGTGTCGTCCAGAATGACGAGGAATTTGCGCATCTTCGGGCTCCGTTACAGACGGGCGGATCATGGACGAGCGGCCGGATCGTGGCAACAGGCGCGGTGTTGTCCGCGTCGTCGCAGGTGGCGGCGCAGCAGCCACAGGGCCGCGCTGCCGACCAGGCCGCCGATCTGGGCCAGTAGAACCGTGATGAGCCCAAGCGCCAGACGCGCCAGATCGGACAGGCGCGTCAGCAGGCGAAAGGCGCGCGAGGGGCCCAAAATGTCTAGCGTGGCGCGCGTGGACGGGCCGGTTGCATCCGACAGCCTTGCAAGGCGGGTCAGATCCTCAGGGGTCTCCGCCACCCGCAGCAGGCGCAGCGTTTCAACGGACGAGGTGTTCTGCCGCAGTCGGCCGACATCGCGCGCGGCATGGGTCAGGCGGGTCATTGCCCCCGCATTGACCACCGCGTCGAGGGGCCGCCGCCCGATTGCCACATCCGCCAACCCGTCCCAGCGCAGCGCCCGGCGCGACAGATCGGCGAGGCTGTCGCCCAGCCGGGCCGACAGGCTGCCCAGCCTGCGCGCCAGCCGCAGCGTGGTGGCGCCCAGCTTGACCGGCAGGCTGCTGCCCGCGCTCAACCCGACGAGGGCCGTGGTCGACAACCCCGCCACCGCCAGCCCGGTGTCCAGCCGGTCGACAGGGGCGCCCGTCAGCCAGGCCGCACCGGCACGGCGCAGCGCGTTCAGATCGCCCAGCGGCGAGATTTCCACCGGCAGCGCGCAGGCGGCCATCTGGCTCAGCGTCGGGCAGCGCGTGATGTCATAGGCGCAAAGCGCGCAATCGGAGGCCTTTTCCAGCAGCCCCGAGCGCGCGTCGCGCAGCGCATCCGTCCGGGCGCGCAGGTCGGGCGGCACCGTCAGGCCGCGCGCCTGTGCCAGATCCAGCAGCATGTCCAGCCGGTCCCTGTCCTGCGCCTCGAGCGCCGCCTGAACCTCTGTGCGCAGGCGGTCGGGCGTCAGTTCGCGCAGCAGCGCCCGGTCGATGGCCTGTCGCAGTTCGTTCGTCGATCGGTTGATCAGCGGCTGCGCGAAGGGGTTGGCCGCCAGGGCCAGCAGGGTCGAGGCGGCGGTGAGCAGCGCGATCAGCGTCAGGCAGGCACCCGCCAGCCGGTCGCCGCGCTGCCCCGCCGTCCTGCCCGCGCGGCGCATCCGGCTCAGCGTTACTCGGACAACGCCCAGTCCCAATAGAGATCGCGCGTGCGGCGGGTCATCGGGCCGGGCTGATACTGCGTGTCGTCGAACCGGCTGACGGGGGTGACCTTCATCATGTTGCCCGACAGGAAGACTTCGTCAGCGGCGTGGAAATCGGCGAAGCTCATCACGCATTCGCGCACCTCCACGCCATCGGCGCGCAGGTTGGCGATGTGGCGCGCGCGGGTGATGCCGGCCAGGAAGGTGCCGTTGGGGATGGGGGTGAAGACCACCCCGTCGCGCACCGCAAACACATTCGCCGTCGCCGTTTCGGCCACGTTGCCGGTGGCATCGGCGACCAGCGCATTGCCGAAGCCCTTGGCGCGGGCCTCGGCCAGCATGCGGGCGTTGTTGGGGTAAAGGCAGCCCGCCTTGGCGTTGACGACATTGTCGTCCAGCACGGGGCGGCGGAACCGCGTGGTGGTCAGGGTCGTCGCCGTATCGCGCGGCATCATCGGGATCTGTTCCAGGCAGATGGCAAAGCCGGTGGCGCCGCGTTTCGGCAGCACCCCCAGATCGCCGCCGTCGAGCGCCCAGTACATCGGACGGATATAGACCGCCGCATCGGCCCCATAGGCCGACAGCCCGTCGCGGATCAGCTGCTCCATCTGCTCGGGCGTGTGCGTGGGATCGATCATCAATGCTTCGGCCGAGGCGTTGACACGGCGGCAATGGGCGGCCAGGTCGGGCGCCACCCCCTCGAAGTAGCGGGCCCCGTCGAAAACCGTGGTGCCCAGCCAGCTGCCGTGATCGGCGGCGCGCATGATCATCGCGTCGCCATCGTGCCATTGACCGTCGAAATAGGTGCGGATGTTTGTGCCAGTGCTCATGGGTGCCTCTTGCCGGAATGCGCGGACATTAGGAGCCTGCGCGCCGGAGGTCCAGCAGACAGCGCGCAGGTGGTCGTGCCGCCGCCCGCGGCCGGGCCGCCGGGATCTGCGTGCCCGCGCCGGAAGGCCGCGCCAACCGGTCGCGCCGACACAACCGGCCCCCGGGGCAAATCTGTCACGGATAGGGTGGATTACACAGTTGTGACTTGAGCCGGGGGCGCCGGACAAATATCGCGTAAATTGAATATGTAAGAAGGAGCATATAAGAATGGCACCCAAGAGCAGTCTGAAACTCCCCCTGTCGCGGCGCGGCTTCATCGCGCTGACGGCGGCCTCTGCAACGGGTCTGGCGGCCCCCGCGCTTGCCGCGCCCAACGTGGCCCGCCACAACCTGTCGAGCTTTCGCATGGTCGACTGGCGCGATCATTTCCCCAACCTCAAGAACGGCGTGATCCTGGCCGACACCCAGTCGCGCACCGCGCATTTCTGGTCCGAGGATGAAAGCATCTACAAGCTCTATCCGACCAGCGTTCCCATCAGCGAAGAGCTGACCCGCCTGGGCATGACGCGCGTGATCCGCAAGGTCGAGGGCCCGACCTGGACGCCCACGCCGTCGATGCGCGAGCGCGACCCGAGCCTGCCCAAGATGATCCCGGCCGGTCCCGACAATCCGCTCGGCACCCATGCGCTGTACCTCAGCTGGCAGTACTACCGGGTGCACGGCACCCAGGACACGCGCAAGATCGGGCGCAGATCGTCGGACGGCTGCATCGGGCTTTACAACGAGCAGATCAAAGAGCTGTTCGGCCTGGCCAAGGTCGGCACGCAGGTCAAGCTGATCTGATCCAGCCGGGGCGGGCGCGCGTCTGTGCCTGCCCCGAAGCCCCCCCGGGCGCGGCCGGTCAGGTTTCGGCCTGCGCCCGCAACACCACGGCGACCAGAGCGCTCTGGCGCGAGACCTCGGCCTTGCCCATCGCCGATTTGATCTGATTGCGGACGGTATGCACGCTGACCTCGCGCAGCTCGGCGATCTGGGCGGGCGTCCGGCCCTGCGCCAGCATCTGCACCACCCTCGTTTCGCCGGGCGTCATCCCAAGGGCATTCAAGGGACAGGGCCGCAGGGGCGCCTTTTCCTTCGGCTCCAGGACCAACAGCAGCATCGGCATGCCCTCGCCGGTCACGAAGGCGAGATAGTTCGCCGTGCAACATTCTGCCTGGATCCGGACCGTCCGGCACAGCAGCGGTCCCTCGGGCGTCGGGAGTTCCACCACCAGCGGCGGCCCGGGCCGGGAGACGCGCAGCGCCAACAGCTCCTGTTGCAGACGGTCGTTCGCGCCGCTCTCCGCCAATGTCAACTTGCCCGCATCCTGGCGCAACGTCTTGCGCTGCGCCAGACGCGCCTGTGCGGCCGGGTTCGCGTACAGGAGGACACCGTCGGACCCCAGGGCGATCACCGCTGCCTTCGTCGCATCGATCGACAGCGCGGCGGCGTCCGCTTCCAGGCGCCGCTCCGCCAGCGTCCGGTTGATTTCCAGAGCTTGTTGAAGATGCGGCGTCACCAGTCCGAGAAAATCCATCCAGCCCTGCTCCAGCCGGTCGCAATCGGATCTGGCGATATTGCCCCCGAAGACGAAGAATCGCGAGGCATCGCGAAAAAGCACCGTCCCGCCGCCTCCGACGATATCACCCTGAGGGCGGAGCCAGTCGCTATAGAATTCGGTCTTTTCAAGTTTGTTCTGCGAATACATCGCGCGGGCCAAGGTCGGCCTGCCGACGGGAAGCATTGAAAATACCGGCAGCCACGGATTCACCGTGCAGTAATGATCGACATAGTCTGCGATCATCTGCGGATCATAACCGCCGACATAAACATGGGCATTGGCGGTCTCTCGGAATTCATGTCCGACAAGGTGAATCCGCGCGCCGCCGGAGAGAACGTGGATCTGTTCCAGAACCTTCGGCCAACGCGCGGGTTCAAGCGCGGCTTTTCCGATTTCGGCCACCAGGCTGGAAAATGCATCGACAGTGATTCGACTCATAATAATCAACAACAATAGCCAATATGGGTCATGAAACAATTATCAGGCGATGGTTTGTTGGAAAAGCGTCGGAACGAGGCGAACGTACCAGTCCCTTTTTTCCTTTATTTCCACCGGCGTCGACAAAATCCAACCAGGAGACAGCAAGATGAAACGCTATTTGAAATTTCTGCCGCTTGCCGCGGTAGGTCTTGTTGCCGCTTGCAACGGCAACAACCGGGTCGCGGGGCTGCCCTTCATGCCGACCCAGGCCACCCCGACCCTCAATCAGGTCAATCAGGCGCTGGATACCTCGGGCAAATCCTTGCAGGGCATGACTGTGGCCGTTCAGGAGAAATTCGGCTCGAATGGCCCGAATACGCTCAAATCGCTGGACCCTTCTACCTTCGAGATCGAGCGCACGGCGACGGGTTATACGATCAAGGTCGCCGGCGAAAGCTATACCTTTACCGATGCGCAGGTGAATGGCGGCGCCTATGAGGTCAAGATGAAGAACACCGCCGGTCAGGACCGAACCCTGGCTTTCTTCTTCAGCGAGCAGGACGATACCGCGCGCGAATTGAAAACCAACAACACCGCGCTTGTGCCCTTGTTCTACGGCATCAGGACCAATTCGCAAGGCACGGCCACCGCCAACAATTCCGACGGTTTCATCACCGGCGCGTCGCTGGTCGGTTTGGAAACCGCGCCCAGCGCCATGCCGAAGACCGGCAAGGCCACCTATAACGGCCGCACGCGCTTCGAATTCAGAAACCGCTCCGCCGATTATTCCACCGGGGCCGCCAATCAACAAGTGAGGCTGCGCTACAGGGGCGGTGCAACGATTACCGCGGATTTCGGCGCGGGTACCGTTTCGGGCAACGCCAAGCTTGAAGAAAAGCGGGAAGGTTTCACCAAAACCCAAGCCACCACCACCAACATCGCGACCCGGGGGGCGGCAGTGACGTTCACCGGCGCCAAAATATCAGACAACGGCTTTTCGCCCGATCTGGTAACGAACACTGCCGCGGATACGCAATTTAGCGCCGATGGCATCAATCTTTCGGACTTCAAGGGTAAAAGCTACGGTCGTTTCTATGGAAATGCCGCGCAACAGGTCGGCGTGCTCACCACCGGCGAAAGCTCGACCCACACTCTCACCGGAACGATCACCGGCACCAGGTGACGCGATCGGGTGATCAGACCAAGTGATCGTCGGAATGACAGGCGCAATCGGCTTCCCGCTGCGCCTGTCATTTCCACCGTCGGTTCTGCAAGGAGCGCACCCATGCACGTGTTCGGCTACGCCATTGCCCTTTTTCTCGTAACGTTTCACGCTGTTCATGCCGACCCGCTAGATCGGCTCGACGCCGCGATCGCGAAGGGGCAGCTGGCCGATGCCAGGCAGATCGTCGAAGACGCGCCGGACCTGCCGCGCTATGCCCCTGACTACCTGCTGGCCTACGCCCTGCTGGCAGAGGGTCGCGCGGCAGAGGCGGCAGCCGTCATACGCCCTTGGGTTGAGCGTTTTCCGCGGCAGGTTCGCCCGCGCCATCTTCTGATCAATGCCCAGCTGGCGCAGCAGGATTATCGCGCCGCGGTCTTCAACATCCGCCGTAACCAGCGCTTCGTGGCAGACCCGAACCTGCGCCGCCAGTACGACGACCTTCTGGCCCGATACGAACAGCTCAACCCCAGCACCGGGCTCGGCCTGACCTTCGGCGCCAGCCCCTCGACCAATGTGAACCGCGGCACCGGCCAAAGCACCGTGATCATCAACGGGCTGCCCTTCGTCATCGATGCCTCCAGCCGCCAGCGTTCCGGCGCGACGGTAACCTTCGGGCTGACCGGTTTTCGCAAACTCGCGGTGGGCGAGCGCACGGATATCGTCGGTGCGGCGGCGCTGACGTTGGAAACCGGTTTCAGCGATGCGCAGCAGAACGTGCTGTCTTTCGCGCCCAGCCTGCAAGTTCAGCACAGCTTCGAGCGGACGCTGTTGTCCTTCGGCCCCGTGGCGGAGGTCCAGTGGCTCGACGGCGCGCGCTATGTTGATCGGGTGGGGCTGTCGTTGGCGCTGTCCCGGCAGCTGTCGGACAAGACCAGCGGCAGGCTGCACCTGCGCGCCGTGCACCAGAACTACGACACGCTCGATTTCCTCGACGGGTACAAGGGCACCGTCGGCGTGTCGCTGCGCCACCGCCTTGCGCCCGACCTCGCCTTGACCCTCGGCGCAGAGGCCGAGCGCGAGCTTACGCAGGCATCGCATCTGAGCTATTCGCAGGGCAAGATTTCCGCCGGGCTGGAACGAACCTGGGACAACGGGCTCTACGCCGATTTCTCGCTCAGCTATGCGCGGCGCCATTACAGTGCGGATTTCCCCGCAGCGACCTTTCCGCGGCAGGATGACCGCTACGAGGTTCAGATCGGCGTGGCATATCAGCCGTTTCGCATCTTCGGCGTCACGCCCTACGTGGGCCTTCGCCATATCCGCAACGGCTCGAACATCTCGCTTTACGACTATCGCAGCAACGATCTGGTGATAAGCGCCCGCAAGCGGTTCTGACGCGCTTCGGGAATCGGCTGAAACTCCCGGCGGTGTTTCCCGCGGTGAGTGAACGGACGATGCACGGGTCGCGGGCCCGGGGGCGGGCATGTCCCGCAGCGCCCGTGGGCAGGCGCCTCCGCCCCCTCATTGTCGTGAAAATATCCGCGCCGCAGGCGGCCTTCGGGGTGGCGATCAGACCGCTTTCGCGCCCACCATGCCGACGATCTCATAGGCCTGCGCCAGGATCGGCGCGGCGATGGTGCGGGCGCGTTCGGCGCCGCGGGACAGGATGCGGTCGATCTCGCCCGTGTCCTGCATCAGGCGGGTCATCTCGGCGGAAATGGGCGCCATCCGGTCCACCGCCAGATCGGCGAGCATCGGCTTGAAGGTGCCGAACTGCTGGCCCGCGACCTCTTCGATCACCGCCTCGGGGGTCCGGCCGGACAGGGCTGCATAGATGTTGACCAGATTGCGCGCTTCGGGCCGCTCGTCCAGCCCGTCCAGCGTCTCGGGCAGCGGGTCGGGGTCGGTCTTGGCCTTGCGGATCTTCCTGGCGATGGTGTCGGCATCGTCGGTCATGTTGATCCGGCTCATGTCCGAGGGGTCGCTTTTCGACATCTTCTTGGTGCCGTCGCGCAGGCTCATCACGCGGGTGGCCGCGCCCTCGATCACCGGCTCGGTGATGGGAAAGAAATTCACGCCGTAGTCGTTGTTGAACTTCGCCGCGATGTCGCGGGTCAATTCCAGATGCTGTTTCTGATCCTCGCCCACGGGCACATGCGTGGCGTGATAGACCAGGATATCGGCGGCCATCAGCGCGGGATAGGCGAACAGCCCGACGGAGGCGTTCTCGCGGTTCTTGCCGGCCTTGTCCTTGAACTGGGTCATCCGGTTCAGCCAGCCCATGCGCGCCACGCAGTTGAAGATCCAGGCCAGCTGCGCATGTTCGGCGACCTGGCTCTGGTTGAACAGGATCGAGCGTTCCGGATCGACGCCGGAGGCGATGAACCCGGCACAGACCTCGCGCGTCTGCTGGCGCAAGGCGCCGGGGTCTTGCCAGACGGTGATCGCGTGCAGGTCGACCATGCAATACAGCGTTTCGATCCCGGTATCCTGCATTTCCGCGAAACGTTTGAGCGCCCCCAGATAATTCCCCAGCGTCAGCCCGCCCGAAGGCTGGATGCCGGAAAACACGCGCGGGGTATGGGTCGATTCCATGATCTCGCTTACTCCGTCTGGATTAATGAGTGCGCAATGGGTTACTCAGTGCTCCGAGCAGCGTCAACCGAAAGCCCGCAGAATGTCCAGCAGTCACAATACCTCGCCCTTTCATGCCCTGCCGCCCGTGGTGGTGGCCCTGGCCGTCGTCATCGGGGGGATCGAGCTGCTGTTCTGGCTGGGCCAGTCCGGCCTGATCCCCGGCGGCGAAGATTGGCGCACCTTCGCGATCCAGGACTACACCTTCTTCGACGAGCTGTTCGACCGGATGCTCGCCCGCGGCACCTGGAGCGGGCCGGTCATGTTGCGCTTCGTGACCTATCCGCTGATCCACACATCGTTCATCCATGCCCTTTTCGTGATCGTTTTCATCCTGGCGATCGGCAAGATGGTGGCGACGGTGTTCCGGCCCTGGGCGGTTCTGGTGATCTTCTTCGCGGCGAGCGCGCTGGGCGCGCTGATCTACGGGCTGGCGCTGGATGAGCGCTATCCGCTGATCGGCGGCTATCCCGGCGTCTATGGTCTGATCGGCGCCTACACCTTCCTTCTGTGGGTCAATCTGGCGTCGACCGGCGGGCCGCGCTATCAGGCCTTCGCGCTGATCGGGATGCTTCTGGGCATCCAGCTGCTGTTCTCGCTGGTGTTCGGCAGCGCGAACGATTGGGTGGCGGATCTGGTCGGGTTCGCCACCGGCTTTGCCCTGTCCTTCGTGGTCAGCCCCGGCGGATGGGGCCGCGTGCTGGCCAAGCTGCGGCGCAGCTAGGCGCCGCTGCCCGCGCCGTTGGCGTCGAAGTCACCGTCACCCTTACCGGCGCAGGGCGCGGCGCAGCTCGCTCAGGCGCACGGCGCCCAGCAGGCCCGACAGCCCGAAGAACACCACCGCGCCCAGCACCACCAGACCCGCCAGCACCAGATACCGGACCACCGGAACCGACAGCGCCGGGCCCACCGGCAGCACCGCCAGCCACAGCGCCAGCCCCATCAGCACCGATGCCGCGGCGATCCGCCAGATGCGGCGGCGGAACCGGTCGTCGAGCTGCGCGGCAGCACCCCAGCCGCGCGATCCGCGCCACAGCAGCCACACCATCGCCCAAGAGGCCAGCGTCGTGCCCAGCGCCGCCGCCAGATAGCCGATCACCGGCGCCAGCCCGATGGCCACGCCCGCGTTCACCACCAGCGACACCAGCGCATAGTAAAACGGCCTGCGCGTGTCCTCGCGCGCAAAGAACAGCGGCTGCAGCACCTTTTGCAGCACGAAGGCCGGCAGCCCCAGCGCATAGATCGCCAGCGCCATCGCCGTGGCGGCGGCGTCCTCGGGGCCGAAGGCGCCGCGCTCGAACAGCACCGATACCAGCGGCAGCGGGATCACCAGCAGCGCCACGGCGCAGGGCAGGGTCAGCACCATCGCCATTTCGCCCGCCCGCGACAGCGCCGCCTGTCCGCCCGCCTCATCGCTCGCGCGCAGCTTGCGCGACAGATCGGGCAGCAGCACCACCCCGATGGCGATGCCCACCACCCCCAGCGGCAGTTGGTACAGGCGATCCGCGTAGTTCAGCCAAGCGATCGCCCCGTCGAAAAAGCTGGCCACCTGGCGGCCCACCAGCAGGTTCACCTGCACCACGCCGCCCGCCAGCGCCGCGGGGGCGGCGATCACGGCCAGGCGCTTCAGCTCGGGGGTCATGCGCGGCATCCGCGGCACCAGCCGCATGCCCGCGCGCGCCGCCGCCATCCAGACCAGCGCCAGCTGCGCCACGCCCGCCACCGGCACCGTCCAGGCCAGCGTCAGCCCCAGCGGCCAGCCCAGCCAGGCCGCCAGCGAAATCGCCGCGATGAACAGAAGGTTCAGCAGCACCGGCGCCGCCGCCGCCGCGATGAACCGCCCCGCCGCGTTCAACACCCCCGACAGCAGCGCCGCGAGCGAGATGAAGAGGATATAGGGAAAGGCGATCCGCCCATAGGTCACCGCCAGCCCGAAGCGTTCATCCTCGGCAAAGCCCGAGGCCATCGCCAGCACCAGAAACGGCATGAAGACCTGCGCCAGCACGGTCAGAAAGATCAGCACCGTCGCCAGCCCCGACATCGCGTCGCGGGCGAACTCCAGCGGCCCTTCGCCGGATTCGAGCTTTTTGGAGAACATCGGCACGAAGGCCATGTTGAACGCGCCCTCGGCAAAGAAGCGGCGGAACATGTTGGGCAGCGAAAAGGCGATCAGGAACGCCTCCGCCACCGGGCCCGCGCCCAGAAACCCCGCGATCATGATGTCGCGCGCGAACCCCATGACGCGGCTGGCCATCGTCCAGATGCCGACCGTCGCAAAGGCCCGGCCCAGCCTGATCGGTGCGCTCATGCACGCGCCCTTTTCGCGCCCTGTTCGATCGCGGTGCGCAGACGCTTTTCCAGCGTCTTCTGCTTGGCCTCGGTATAGAATTTCAATCCGAACATGTCCTTGACGTAGAAGGTATCGACCACCTGCGCGCCATAGGTCGCGATGACGGCGGAGGCGATATAGACGTTGGAGCTGGCCAGCGCGCGGGTCAGATCGTGCAGCAGGCCGGGGCGGTCGCGGGTGTCCACCTCGATGATGGTATAGATTTCCGAGCCCTCGTTGTCGAAGGTGACGGTGGTGGGCACGCGGAATTCCCGCTCGCGCTTGCGCATCTTGTCGCGGTCGGCCAGCGCCTCCTGCGCCACGACCTCGCCCTTAAGGGTGCGATGGATCATGTTGCGCAGGCGCGGCAGGCGGGCCTGTTCATAGGGGTGGCCATCGGCATCCTGCACCCAGAACACCGCCGTGGCGAAGCCGTCCTTGGAGGTATAGGTGCGCGCGTCCACCACATTGGCGCCCACCAGCGCCAGCGCCCCCGCCAGCCGAGAGAAGATGCCCGGATGATCCGCCAGCACAAAGGCCGCGCGGGTCGTGTCGCGGTCCTCGTCGGGCATCAGGTCGATGCTGATCTCATTGGCGCCCGTGGTGCGCAGAAGATTGGCGAAGGTCACATGCGCCGAGGTCGGCAGCCCCTGCCAATAGGGGCCGTAATGGCGCCCGGTTTCATGGCGCAGATCCTTTTTGGGCCAGTCGGGCAGGGCGGCGCGCAGGGCGCGCTTGGCCTCGGCCTCGAAGGCGTCGCGGTTCAGATCCTCCAGCCCGTTTTCCAGCGCGTGGGCGGTGGCGTTGTAAAGCCCGCGCAGCAGCACCGCCTTCCAGTTGTTCCACACCCCCGGGCCCACGCCGCGGATGTCGCAGACCGTCACCACCGTCAGCAGGTTCAGCCGCTTGCGCGTCTTCACCGCCTTGGCGAAATCGCGGATGGTGCGCGGCTCGGAAATGTCGCGCTTCTGCGCCATGTCCGACATCAGCAGGTGATAGCGCACCAGCCATTCCACCGTGTCGGCATCGTCGCGCGACAGCCCCAGCCGGGGCGCCACGCTGCGCACGATCTTGGCGCCCAGCACCGAATGGTCCTCGGTCCGGCCCTTGCCGATGTCGTGCAGCAGCAGCGCGATATAGAGAACCTTGCGGTTCACGCCCTCGCGCAGGATCGAGGTGGCGATCGGCAGCTCCTCTATCAGCTCTTCGCGTTCGATCTGCGCCAGCGTGGCGATGCACTGGATGATATGTTCGTCCACGGTGTAGTGATGATACATGTTGAACTGCATCATCGCCACGATCGGCTCGAATTCCGGCAGATAGGCGGCCAGCACCCCCAATTCGTTCATCCGCCTGAGCGCGCGGTCGGGGCTGGGATATTTCAGCAGCAGGTCCAGAAAGATGCGCCGCGCTTCCTTCGAGGCGCGCAGCTCGTCGTCGAACAGGTCCAGATTGGCCGCGATCAGCCGCATCGCGTCGGGGTGCAGCAGATAGCCGGTGCGCAGCGCCTCCTCGAAGATCTGCAACAGGTTCAGCCCGTCGGACAGAAAGGCCTCAGAGCTCGCGATGCTCAGCCGGTTCTGGCGGATGGCGTAGAGGGGGCGCACCTTGCGCCGTCTGCGCAGCAGGCCCACCAGCGACGGTGCCTGTTTGACGTTGTCGGCCTCGAGCGAGGTCAGCACGATCCGCGTCAGCTCTCCGACGCGGGTGGCGTGGCGGAAATAATCCTGCATGAAATGCTCGACCGCGCGCCTGCCGCCGTGATCGCGATAGCCCATGCGCTCGGCCACCTCGACCTGCATGTCGAAGGTCAGCTGATCGGCGGCGCGGTTGGCGATCAGATGCAGATGCGCGCGCACCGCCCAGAGGAATTCCTCGGCGTCGGCAAAGGCGGTATATTCCTCGGGCAGGAAGACACCCAGCTGCACAAGCTCTTGGCTGCTTTGCACGCGGTGCACGTATTTCGCGATCCAGAACAGCGATTGCAGGTCGCGCAGCCCGCCCTTGCCCTCCTTGACGTTGGGTTCCAGCACATAGCGTTGGCCGCCCTGCTTCTGATGCCGCTCGGCGCGTTCGGCCAGCTTCGCCTCGATGAAATCGCCGGCGGTGGACCTGAACAGCTCTGCCCAGAGCCTGTCGTGCAGCTCCTCGGTGAGGCTGTCGTGACCGGCCAGGTGGCGATGTTCCAGCAAGGCGGTGCGGATGGTGTAATCCTCGCGCCCCAGGCGCAGGCAGTCGCGCACGGTCCGGCTGGCGTGGCCGACCTTCAGCCGCAGATCCCACAGCATGTAGAGCATCGATTCGATGACGCTCTCGGCCCAGGCGGTGATCTTGTAGGGGGTCAGGAACAGCAGGTCGACATCCGAATGCGGCGCCATCTCGCCGCGGCCGTAGCCGCCGACCGCCACGACGGCCAGGCGTTCGCTTTCGGTGGGGGTGGGGCGGGGGTGCAGCACCTCCGTCGCCACCCTGTGCGCCTCGGTGACCAGCCGGTCGGTGAGCCAGCTGTAGGAGCGTGTCAGCGGCGCGGAGTGGGTGGGCGCCTCGCAAAAGGCGGTGTCGATCGCGCGCCGCCCTTCGCGCAGCGCGTCCTGCAGCACGCCGACGGCCGCGGCGCGGCGCGCGCCGTCGTCGCTGACCTGTGCCAGCGCCGTATCCAGCGCGGCGCGCACCTGCGCCGCGTCGAAAATGGCAGACGCCGGACGGATCAGACCGTCCGGCGTCTCGGGATCGCTATGGGGAAGCTGCGGCCTAGAAGCCGGCGCCGCGGAAGCTGTTCGGAGCAGGGTCAATGACTACCACACTGTTGCCTTGGATTTGAGCGACCGCCAGGGCGCGCTGGTTGCCGCCGTCGGGACGGAAGCGGAACGCGCCGTAGACCCCGGCAAAGCCCGCGCCCTGGGTGATCGACCGCGTGCTCAGCGCCGAGGAACGCCCGCCGCGCAGCATCGCGCCGATTGCGGCGATGCCGTCATAGCCCAGCCCCGCCAGCGGGTGCGGCGCCTTGCCGTAAGCCGCGCGATACCGCTGCTGGAACTCGTTGTAGCGGCCCTGGTCGGGCAGGGCGAACCAGCCTCCCTGAATCGCGCCCGTGGCGAAAAGCGCCGGGCGGCTGTCCCAGCGCGACAGGCCGATATACTGGTACTTGTCCGCGGTCAGCCCCTGTTCGGGCAGCATCTGCGCAACGAAGGGCAGGTCGGATTCCGGCCCCGCCGTCATAAAGATCGCATCCGCGCCGCTGCGCGTGGCCGTGGCGGCGACGCGCGGTGCGGCGGCGGCGATGCCCTGCTGCGAGCGGGGATAGCCCACGGTGCCCGCAAGCCGGCCGCCCGCGTTCTGCACGGCCTGCTGGATGGCGCGTCGGCCCAGATCGCCGGCCGCATCCTCGGAATGCACGACCAGGATGTTGTTCTTGCCGCGCGTGGTGGCATATCCGGCCAGCCTGCGCGCCGTGTTGTCAAAGGTCTGCCCCAGTAGAAAGACGTTGCCGCCGGCGATTTCCGTGTTGTTGGAAAAGGCCAGCACATTCACGCCCCGCGCCGCGGCCGCCAGACCGGCGGCATTGGCGGCCTGGGCGTAAAGCGGGCCCAGGATGATCTTGGCGCCTTCGTCGATGGCCTGGGTGGCCATCTGGGAGGCCTGCGCCGCGCTGCCCGCGGTGTTGTAGACCTTGAGGTCGATACGGGCGCCCTGAACGTCGCGCAACGCCAGCCGCGCGGCGTTTTCCAGATTGCGTGCGACCAGCGTGTCGGTCGCCTGGCCGGAGCCGTAGGGCAGCAACATCGCCACGCGAACGGGCTGGCTGGTGTCGACGGCGGGGCCGGTGTTCGCCGCCGTCCCGATCCCGGTGCCGGCGCCGGGTGCGCAGGCCGCGACGAATAACAGCGAAAGCATGCCGAACATGCCGGTGAGGGACGCGCGGGCCTTGCGCAGAAGGGCAATCATGGGGGGAAACCTCGCAAACTGGTGATCTGGCTGACTTGTATTTACACTAGATAGAACCTACGCCGACGGGAAAGCCAAGTAAACGTCGGATAATGCTAACACATGGATGGGCCGAGACATGGACAGGCAGACAGTTCCACCCGCCGACGCCGATCCGATGACGGAGTCCGACGGGCGCGAGACCGACAGGACCCGGCCGCGGCGCGATTATCCGCTGCGCCCCGCGCGGCTGGCGCCCATGCTTTACTTCGTCTCCACGCCGATCGGCTCGGCGCGCGACATCACGCTGCGCGCGCTCGACATCCTGGCCGTGGCGGACGTGCTGGCCGCGGAGGACACGCGCACCGCGCGCCGCCTGATGGAAATCCACGGCATCGCGCTGGGCGATCGGCCGCTTGTCGCCTATCACGACCATAACGCCAAGGCGCAAAGGCCGCGGCTGCTGGCGGCTTTGGCCGAGGGCAAATCGGTGGCCTACATGTCCGAAGCGGGCACGCCGCTGGTCGCCGATCCGGGCTATGCGCTGGGCCGCGCGGCGATCGACGCAGGCCATGAGGTCACCGCGGCGCCCGGTGCCTCGGCCGTGCTGAGCGCGCTGACGGTTTCAGGGCTGCCCAGCGACAGGTTCCTCTTTGCCGGATTCCCGCCGCCCCAGGCAAGCGCGCGCGCGGCCTTCCTGAAGGATCTGGCGGCGCAGCAGGCGACGGTGGCGCTTTATGAATCGCCGAAACGTCTGGGAAAGCTGCTCGATGCGCTGATCCGCGCGATGGGCGGCGAGCGGCGGGGCGTGATCTGCCGCGAGCTGACGAAGCGCTTCGAGGAAATCCGCAGGGGCAGCCTGTCGGACCTGGCCGCGGCGCTGCCCGAGATGACGCTGAAGGGCGAAATCGTGGTGCTGATCGACCGCGCCGCCCCCGCCCGGGCCGGAGAAGAGGAAATTTCCCGGGCGCTTCTTCGCCAAATGTTAAGCGAATCGACCAAGGATGCTGTGAACACGGTGAGTGCGATGCTGGGAGTGCCGCGCAGGCAGGTCTATCAGATCGCGCTGTCCCTCAAGGCGACGGACCATCCGAAGGAGACGGGGCAATGAGCGGCATAACTTCTTATCACGCGGGTCTGGCTGCCGAAGACAGCGTCGCGCGCGACTACGCGCGCCGCGGCATGGCGATGACTGCGCGGCGCTGGCGCGGCCGCTCCGGCGAAATTGACCTGATCGCGCGGGACGGCGCCCGGGTGATCTTCATCGAGGTCAAGAAAAGCTCGACACATGCAAGGGCCGCATCGCGCCTCTCTGCGGCGCAGACGCGCCGCATCTATGCCGCGGGATCGGAATTCCTGGCGGGCGAGCCCCGCGGTCAGGACACCGAGGTGCGTTTCGACGTGGCGCTGGTGGATGCGGTCGGGCGCATCGACGTGATCGAAAACGCCATCGGTCTCTGAAACGCGCTGGGCGGCGCGGGGCGCAGGCGTCTGCGGCCCATGCTGCCGTTGCAACCCGCGCATGCTTGCGCCATGTAAATGTGCAGCAACAGGCGGGGACATATCAGATGAAGCTCAAGGTCGCGATCCAGATGGATCCCATCGCACCGATCGACATCGATGCGGACAGCACGTTTCGCATTGCCGAGTCCGCGCAGGCGCGCGGGCATGAGCTGTTCTATTACACGCCCGATCATCTGAGCTATCGCGAAACCCGCGTCATGGCGGTCGGGCACGATCTGACGGTGCGCCGCGAGAAGGGCAATCACTTTACCCTCGGCGACCGCCGCAACGTCGATCTGTCGGATTACGATGTCGTGTGGCTGCGTCAGGATCCGCCCTTCGACATGGGCTATATCACCAGCACGCATATCCTCGACATGCTGGCACCCGGCACCCTCGTGGTGAACGATCCGTTCTGGGTGCGCAATTACCCTGAAAAGCTCCTTGTCCTGCAATTTCCCGATCTGACGCCCCCCACCGCGATCGCCCGCGATCTGGCTACTCTGCGTGCGTTCAAACAGGCGCATGGCGATATCATCCTCAAGCCGCTCTACGGCAATGGCGGCGCGGGGGTGTTCCGGCTTGATCCCAACGACCGCAACTTCAATTCCCTGCATGAGCTGTTCACCAGCATGAACCGCGAGCCCTTGATCGCGCAGAAGTTCCTGCCCGATGTATCCAAGGGCGACAAGCGCGTGATCCTGATCGACGGGGAGCCTGTCGGCGCGATCAACCGGGTCCCCGCGGCGGGCGAGACGAGGTCGAACATGCACGCGGGCGGGCGGCCCGAGCAGGTCGGCCTGACCGACCGCGACCGCGAGATTTGCGCGCGGATCGGCCCTTTGCTGCGCGAGAAGGGGCAGATTTTTGTGGGAATCGACGTGATCGGCGGCTGGCTGACGGAAATCAACGTGACGTCGCCCACCGGCATCCAGGAGCTGGAGCGTTTTGACGGGATCGACGTCGCGGGTCGTATCTGGGACGTGATCGAGGCCAGGCGTCTGGGGTGAACGGCCAAGGAGGGGCCTGCCGTCGCCCTTGTTTCGTCCGCGCGTCCCGGCCTGTCGCAAATCCGCAACGGCGGACGGGCGCGAAAAGCGTCGGCGGGCCTTATTCCTGTCTCAATCCTTCTCCATAAACCCAGGCGTATCTGCGCCTGGTGCGCCAGAAGCCGGGCAGGTTTATAAAAAAAAGAGCAGTGTAAACAATGCCGTGCAGTCGTCTCTTCAAGGTCGCGCTCTTTGCGCTCTGCGCGATATCGGCGGGTCCGGTCCTGGCGCAGGATCGGGTCGGGCTGGGTTTCGTGCGCCTGTTCAACAACGATCTTCTGGGCGACGGCAGGGACCGCTGGCGCAGCGGTTCCTATCAGTTTGGCTATCTACGCGGGCCGGAGTGGTCGGGCGCGCGCCCGCTGAACTTTGGCGATCTGCTCGAATTCCGCCTGCGTGGCGAGGTGATCGCGCCGGCCAATCTGGTCAGGCCGCGCCCCGACGACCGCCCCTATGCGGGCAGCCTGTCGCTGGGCGTCCACAGTTACTGGCAGCGGCGCGGCTATGATCTGGATCTGGGACTCGATGTGGTGGCAACGGGCAGCCAGAGCAACATTCTGAACTGGCAACGGCAGATCCATCGGTGGCTTGGCCAGCCCCTGCCGAATGTGGCCGGGCGGCAGGTCGACGGGGCCATCGTGCCCACGGTGAATTTCGAGATTGGCCGGGACATCGGGATCGCGCTCGGGGGCGGGGCCGCGCGGCTGCGTCCCTTTTTCCAAGCGCAGGTCGGGATCGAGACCTTGGCGCGCGTCGGGGCGGATGTGACCTTGGGCGACTTCGGGCAGGGCGGTTTGCGGGTGCGCGATGTCGTGACCGGGCAGCGGATGCCCGCGATAGACGCGGCCGGTGCGTGGGGCACGTCCTTTTTGCTCGGCGGCGATGTGGCCCATGTGGCGGACAGTTTTTATCTGCCGTCGGGCATGGGCGTGGACCTGATGTCGACCCGCGGGCGGCTGCGGATGGGTGTCCGGCATTCCACCGCATCGTGGTCGGTGTTCTACGGGGTGAGCTATCTGACGCGCGAATTCGAATCGCAGCCCTCGGGGCAGGCTGTGGGCTCGCTCACGCTGAACCTCTCGTTCTGATGCGGGAACCCGTGGAATTACTGATCGCAAAATGACGAAGTTCATGTTAAGCTTGAACCAATAAACAAAGAGACTGAGGCAGATTACAGGCATGATAACGGGCTCCACGGGCACGTTCGTCATCCGTTGGAAGCAGACCGAGATCGACGGGATGGAGGCCCCGAAGATGTCGAGCGTCTGCATTGGCGCCGCCTGGCGATGGTCGGGCAGCGCCCTCCGGGTTGATGGACCGGATCAGGTGATACTTACCGCTGATCCGACGGAAATGTTTCAAATGCGGCAGCGGACGTCGCGGTCGCTTCGGCGGGTTCTATCGGGCCATCTGCGCATCGCCGTGCCGCGGGCCCCGCTGGACGACGATGCGCCACTGTTCGACAAGGGATTCGTGTTGACGGACGGGCGCGACTCCTTCTCCGCCGCGTTCGTGGAACGTGGGGGCGGGGAGGAGCCGCTGGTCATGTTCACGGGCCGTCTGCCACCCGCCGATACCGATCTGTGGGTCGTGCAGCTGCTGGGCGACGATGCGCCGGTGCGCCGTACCGCCGATTTCAGCACCGGCGTGATCTGCTTTACCTCCGGCACGATGATCGCCACGCCCGAAGGTCCCCGCCCCGTGGAGCGTATTCGCGAGGGCGACTGGCTGCTGACGCGCGACAACGGCCCCCAGCAGGTCGTCTGGCGCGGGTCGCGCTGGATGAGCGGCGCGCGCTTTTACGCCATGCCCGAATTCCGGCCCGTGCGCATCCGCGAGGGGGCGTTGGACAGCCACCATCCGAACGCGGATCTGCTGGTCTCGCCGCTGCACCGCATCTTGGTCAAGGGCGCCCGCGCGCGCGCTCTTCAACACCGACGAGGTTCTGGTCGCCGCCGAGATGCTGATCAACGACCGGGACATCATGGTCGATTATGCCGTCGCGGAGGTGACCTATCACCATCTGATGCTGTCGGAACATCAGATCGTCTGGGCCAACAACGTGGAATGCGAAAGCTTTCACCCCGCCAACACCGCGCTCGACGCTCTGGCCGAGGACGCGCGGGACAGGCTGCTGGAGCTTTACCCCGAACTCGGCGACGATCCCTTCAGCTATGGCGAGACCGCGCGCCGCGATCTCAGCCGGCCCGAAGCCGCGATCCTGCGCCACGCGATGGGATAGCGCGGCGCGGGCGCGCACGCGCGCCGCGGCGTGGCGTTGACAACGGGGCGCGCATCGTTATAAGCGCGCCGATCCCGGTCTGAATGGCCGGGGTTTTCATTTGGTGTTGGTGGCCCCCGCAAGGGTCTGCCTGTCGCCCGAGGGCCCGGCCCGCGGGAAAGGACAACGCCCTTCATGCCGCTGCCAATCCCGGCACGGCACCTGTCGAAGGAGTATCAGTCGTGACCAAACGCACGTCTGCCAAGTACAAGCTTGATCGCCGCATGGGCGAAAACATCTGGGGCCGCCCGAAGTCCCCGGTCAACCGTCGCGAATACGGCCCCGGCCAGCACGGCCAGCGCCGCAAGGGCAAGCTGTCGGATTTCGGCATCCAGCTGCGCGCCAAGCAGAAGCTGAAAGGCTACTACGGCGATCTGACCGAAAAGCAGTTCCGCCGCATCTATGCCGAGGCCGAGCGCGTCAAGGGCGACACCGGTGAAAACCTCATCGGCCTTCTGGAACGCCGCCTGGACGCCGTCGTCTACCGCGCCAAGCTGGTGCCGACGATCTTTGCCGCGCGTCAGTTCGTGAACCACGGCCACGTCATGGTGAACGGTCAGCGCGTCAACATCCCGTCCTACCGTGTCAAGGAAGGCGATGTGATCGAGGTTCGCGAGCGCTCCAAGCAGATGGCCGCCATCCTCGAAGCGATCCAGCTGCCCGAGCGTGACATCCCCGACTATCTGGAAGTCGACACCAACAAGCTGGTCGTCACCTTCACCCGCACGCCCAGCCTGGGCGATGTGCCTTATCCGGTGATGATGGAACCCAGCCTCGTCGTCGAATTCTACGCCAAGAACTGATCGGACCCGGCGTATCGCCGGTCCGGATTTTCAAAGGTCGCGCCGGGAAGCCGGGGCGGCCTTTTTTACGCGCTGTCCCTTTTCCGGCGCCGCGTGGGGGCTGGGGGCTGCCCGGTCGGCAACGGCGGTGAATGCGGGGCGTTCGGGTATCCGTCCCGGCCCGCCAGGGGGGTGCGTCATGAAAATGTGGCGAAGGTGTGTCGCCCTTGCCACCTTGTTCCGCCATCGGCTGGCGGGTACTGGTCAGGGTCGCTGCGGGGCCGTTAGAAAACGGCGAGACGGAGGTTTGGGATGACGTCGGAAATTCAACCGCAACCAGGAATTCTGGATATCGAACTGTATGAGGCGGGGCAGGCCACGCTTCCGGGGCGGCACGATGTCGTCAAGCTCAGTTCCAACGAAAACCCTTTCGGGCCGAGCGATGCCGCGATAGAGGCCTTCCGGCGCACCGCGCATCAGCTGCACCGCTATCCGCGCACCGATCATGCGGCGCTGCGGCACGCGATCGGGGAGGTGCACGGGCTGGATGCCGACCGGATCATCTGCGGCGTCGGGTCCGATGAGATCATCGCGTTTCTGTGCCAGGCCTATGCCGGTCCGGGGCAGGAGGTGATCCACACCGAGCACGGCTTTGGCATGTACCGCATTTCCACGCTGGCGGTGGGCGCCACACCCGTGGAGGTGAGGGAAAGCGAACGCGTCACCGACGTGGATGCGATACTGGCCGCCTGCAACGACCGCACACGGCTGATCTTTATCGCAAATCCCAACAACCCCACCGGCACGATGATCGGCGGCAATGAGATCGCCCGGCTTGCCGATGGCATTCCGCCGCAGGCCCTTCTGGTGCTCGATGGCGCCTATGCCGAATATGTCGAGGATTTCGACGGTGGCGCGGGGCTGGTCGACAGCCGCCGCAACGTGGTGATGACGCGCACCTTCTCCAAGCTCTACGGTCTGGGCGGGCTGCGCATCGGTTGGGGCTATGGCCCACGGCACGTCATCGACGTGCTCAACCGGATACGCGGCCCCTTCAACCTGTCGGAACCGCAGCTGGCGACCGCGGAGGCGGCCGTGCGCGACGTCGGCCATGCACAGAAATGCCGCGCGGAAAACACCCGGATGCGCACCTGGCTCGGCAAGGCGCTGGCGGAACTGGGCGTGCCTTCGGACACGTCCTGCACGAATTTCATCCTGGCGCGTTTCGCCGACGCCGAAGAGGCCGACGCCTGCGACGCGCATCTGAAATCCGAGGGCATTCTGGTCCGGCGCGTCGCGGGGTACAAGCTGCCGCAATGCCTGCGGATCACCATCGGGGACGAAGCGAGCTGCCGCCGGGTGGCCCATGCGATCGGGGTCTTCAAGGCGTCCAAGCAATGAGCCCGCCGATCTATGGCAAGGTGGCGCTGATCGGGCTTGGCCTGATCGCCTCGTCGATGGCGCTGGCGATGCGCCGGGGCGGGCTGGCGGGCGAGGTCGTGGGCACGGACCACACGCCCGAAACGCGTCGCGTCGCCGCCGAGCTGGGCTATTGCGACGAAATCGTGGAAACCGCGCGGCAGGCCGTCGAGGGCGCCGATCTGGTGGTGCTCTGCGTGCCCGTGGGCGCGATGGGCGCGCTGGCCGCGGATATCGGTCCGCATCTGAAACCGGGCAGCACGCTCAGCGATGTCGGCTCGGTCAAGGGGGCGGTGGTCCAGGCGGTGGGTCCGCATGTGCCCGCCGACGTGCATTTCATTCCCGGCCATCCGGTTGCCGGGACCGAGCATTCCGGCCCCAGGTCCGGCTTTGCCGAGCTTTTCGACAACCGTTGGTGCCTGCTCATCACGCCGCAGGACGGCAGCGGTGCCGAGGCCGGCGCCGACATGGGCTTGGGCACGGGCGACCGCGATGCCGACGACGCGGCCCTGGCGCGGCTGCGCGCGCTCTGGGAAGGCATGGGCGCCAATGTCGAAACGATGGACGCCGACCGGCACGATCTGGTGCTCGCCGTCACGTCGCACGCGCCGCATCTGATCGCCTACACGATGGTCGGCGTGGCCGACGACCTGCGACGCGTCACCGACAGCGAGGTCATCAAATATTCCGCGGCCGGGTTCCGCGATTTCACTCGTATCGCGGCCAGCGATCCGACAATGTGGCGGGACGTGTTCCTCAGCAACAAGGACGCCACCTTGGAAATTCTCGGCCGTTTCACCGAAGAGCTGTTCGCGCTGCAACGGGCGATCCGTCAGGGCGACGGCGCGCATCTGCACGATTATTTCACCCGCACGCGCGCGATCCGGCGCGGCATCATCGATGCGGGTCAGGATACCGACGCGCCCAATTTCGGCCGCGCCAGCGGCCGGGCCCCGCGGTGAGGATGCGGCGCCTGGCCGGTGCGGCCGCGCTTTGCGCGCTTTTGCCCTGGGCCGCGCTGGCCGCGATGGGGCCCGAAAGATCGGCGCGCCCGTTGCCGCGCCCGTTGCCGCGCATGGAGGCGGGGCAGGGGGTGCGCATCACCGCCGCCGCGCTGATCGCCGCGATCGGCGGGTCGGATCTGTCGGCGGTGGCGCGATCCGCGCGCCCGCTGGCACGCCCGCGTGGGCTGAAGGGCCCGTCCGAGCTGGAGCTGGCCAGCATCCACATCCGCCGCGGCAATCAGCGCATTGCCAAGGGGTTGCAGGGGTCGGTCTGCGGCGATCCCAACATCCGCGGCCGGGTCATCGATCCGGTGCGCGGGCGCGGCAGCTGCGGCATTCCCAACGCCGTGCGCGTCGAGGCGGTCGAGGGGGTCCGGCTGAGCACACCCACCCGCATGGATTGCAACACCGCCAAGGCGCTGAAATCCTGGGTGCGAAAGGGCGTCAACCCGACGCTGGCCGGGATCGGCGGCGGGGCGGATGTGCTGCGCGTGGCGGCGGGCTATTCCTGCCGGACCCGCAACAGCCGCAAGGGCGCCAAGCTCAGCGAACATGCCAGGGGGCGCGCCATCGACATTTCGGGCATCACGCTGAAGAACGGTGCGACGCTCAGCGTGCTGAAAGGCTGGTCGCGCCGTGGCGAAGGCCGCCGGTTGCGCCGGTTGCACAGCGCTGCCTGCGGGCCGTTCGGCACCGTACTGGGGCCGGATTCAGACCGGTATCACAAGGATCATTTCCACCTCGACACGGCGCGCTATCGCAGCGGCTCCTACTGCCGCTGAGCGCGGAGCCGCCCTGGCTCAGCGCAGCACCAGCCGGGGTGCGGGGCCGATCGGCAGGGGTCCGAAAAAGAGCCGCCCGTCGCGGAAATTGAGCGGCGCGTTCAGCGCATCGCCGTCGCCGCCGGCCATCATGCCCAGCACGCTTTCGACGGTGCCCGCCAGCCCCTGCGGGACCGCGCCCGCGCTGACGGCCAGCGATAGCATTCGGCGCCAGTTCTGCGCCTCCAGCGTCAGCTTGCCCGCCGGATAGCCCTGGGCATCCACGTCGATCTGGCCAGTCAGACGGAATTTCATGTCGCCCCACTGCGCGCGCAGATCGTCCAGTTGCAACGAGGTCAGCTGCGGCCTGCGCCGGTCGATCGCATCGAGATTCCACGGCGCGTCGAAAGCGGCGAGACTGTCGAGGCGCAGCATCTCCAGCTCCTGTGGCAGCGTGCCTTGCGGGTCGAGGCGACCCAGCAGATCGCCGCCGGGGCGCAGGCCCGTGGCCTCCAGCCCCAGATGGTAGCGGTTTTTCTGCTTTTCGGTCCGCTCCACCGCCGCGCGCAGATCCGTCGCACTCGCCTGCCAGCCGATGTCCGACGACAGCTCGACCGCGCCTGCCGTCAGGCTGCTGCGGTTGAGCGCGGCGCGGCTTTCCGCATCGAACACCAGGCTGGCGCGCATGTCGCGCGACAGCAGCGTGATGGTCTCATAGGGGGTTTTGATCTGCTGCGTGTCAGGCCAGAGCGCGATCAGGTGATTGGGTCGGTAGCTGAGCGCCAGCAACTGAAAGAACGGCGCCTGCCAGGCCAGCCCGCTTTGCGGATCGGCCAGCGCCACGTTGTCCAGCGTCAGGTCGAACCGATTGGGAAACCCCTGGACGGTGACTTGCGCCTCGGCTTGCCAGCCATCGGCGCGGCGCTGTTCCAGCCAGCTTTCGGTACGGTCCCTGAGCGCGCTGGAGCCGACGAACCAGTAGCCGCCCCAAGCGAGCGACGCCACCGCCAACACCGCGAAAAAGATCGTCAGAACCCGCATCCGCTTTTCCCTTTTATCTGTCCCGTTGCTGCTGTTTATAGACGCGCAGAGGGGAAGGGCCAGCAAGATGCAGACACCGTTGTGGGTCTTTGGCTATGGATCGCTGATCTGGAATCCGGGATTTGATGTCGCGGAACGCCAGATCGCGCGGCTTGACGGCTATCACCGCGGGTTTTGCATGCGTTCCATCCATCATCGCGGCACGCCCGAGGCCCCGGGACTGGTGCTTGCACTCGATCACGCGCCCGCACATCATTGTGATGGCGTGGCATTCCGCGTCCCCGACGACAGCGCCTCCGCGGCGCTGGCCTACCTGCGCGAGCGTGAGCTGATCTCTTCGGCCTATATGGAAAAACGGCTCGAGGTGACGTTGCGCGACGGGCGCCGGGTCGATGCGGTGACCTATGTGGTCGATGCCGATCACGTCCAGTACTGCGGCGGGCTGCCGCTGAGCGAACAGGCCGACATCATCGCGCGCGCCCACGGCGGGCGCGGCCCCAACGCCGAATATCTGTTCAACACGACCGAGCATCTGGCCGAGCTTGGCCTGCGCGATCACGATCTCGCCTGGCTGGCCGATCAGGTTCGTGCGCGATCCCCGCGCGACTGAAGCGCAACGCTTTTCCGGTGCCGTTTTTTGCGTGTTGGCACGGCTCAGCCGCCCCCTTATGGTCCGGGAAAGACAACAGGTCACAGGACCATAGGCATGGACCCATCGGGCCGAGAAACCGATCCACATTTCGCGCTGCCGATCCGTCAGATCACCTTCATGGTGATCGTGATCGGCCTGTGCGTGGTGGGCGGCTATTTCGTCATCCCCAGCGTCGCGCCGGTGTTCCTGTCCAACCCGTGGTTGAACGGCTTTATCGTGACGGTGTTCTTCATCGGGGTGCTGGCCTGTTTCTGGCAGGTGTTCCAGCTGATCGCCTCGGTCAAATGGATAAAGCTCTACGCCAGCGACCAGCTGGGGGCGGAGCCCGCCAAGGCGCCGCGGCTGCTGGCCTCGACGGCGACGCTGCTGCGCTCGCGCGGCAGCCGGATGCAGATCAGCGCGACTTCCAGCCGCACAATCCTGGAGTCCGTCGCCACCCGCGTGGACGAGGCGCGCGACATCACGCGCTATCTGGTCAATCTGCTGATCTTTCTCGGCCTTCTGGGCACCTTCTACGGGCTGGCCACGACGGTGCCCGCGGTGGTGGAAACCATCCGCTCGCTCACGCCGCAGCAGGGCGAGGATGCGGTTGCGGTGCTGGGCCGACTGATGGGCGGGCTGGAAAAGCAGCTGGGCGGCATGGGCACGGCCTTCGGGTCCTCGCTGCTGGGGCTGGCGGGGTCGCTGATCGTGGGCCTGCTGGAGCTGTTCGCGAGCCAGAGCCAGAACCGCTTCTACCGCGAGCTTGAGGACTGGCTGTCCAGCATCACGCGGCTGGGGCTGGCGGGCGCGGATGGCGAGACGAGCGGCGATCAGGGCGCGATGGCCAGCCTGCTCGATCAGATGGTCGACCAGATGGAGGCGCTGCAACGGCTGTTTCTGCGCGCCGACGAGGGCCGCGCGCTGACCGATGAGACCCTTTCGCGCCTGTCGGGCTCGCTCGATGCGCTGACCGATCGGCTGGGCCAGCAGCCCCAGCCCCAGCCGCAGGACGACGGCGCGGCGGCGCGCCTGGCCGAGGGGCAGGAACGGCTGATCGAGGTGATGGAAAAACAGGCGACCGGCGGCCATGTCGACGCCGAAAGCAGAATGCGGCTGCGTTCCATCGATGTTCAGTTGCTGCGCATCCTCGAGGAAATGTCCGCGGGCCGTCAGGAAAGCCTGTCGGAGCTGCGCAGCGATCTGGCCTCTCTCGCCCGCGCGATCCGCACGATGGGCGCCCCCGCGCCGCGACCGAGGATCTAAACCGTGGCCCTGTCTCGCAGAGCGTCGCAGCGCATGTCGGCCAGCATCTGGCCCGGCTTTGTCGACGCGATGACGGCGCTGCTGCTGGTGCTGATGTTCGTGCTGACGATCTTCATGATCGTACAGTTCATGCTGCGCGAGACGATCAATTCCAAGGATACGGAACTCGACCAGCTGTCGGGGCAGGTGGCATCCCTGGCCGAGGCGCTGGGGCTGGAGCAACAGCGCAGTTTCCAGCTGGAAACCCAAGTCGATGATCTGAGCGGCAACCTGAAGGAAAGCCAGAGCCTGAGCCAGGTTCAGGCCAGCCTGATAGATACGCTGAACGCGAGGACCGACCAGCAGGCGCAGCGTATCACCGATTTTGAGGCGCAGGTCGCGGCACTGGTCGCGCAGGGGCAGAGCGCGGAGGCCCGGATAGCCAGCTTGCTGGCGCAGGCCGAGGATGCGCAGACCCGTATCGGCAACCTGATGACGCTCAACGATACCGCGACCCAGCGCATCGCGCAGCTGGAGGACGCCAATAGCGCCGCGGATGAGAAGCTGGCGCGCCTGGGCGATAGCAACAGCCAGCTCGAGCAGGAAAAACAGGGGCTTGCCGCGCGCATTTCAGATATCGAAGCCGCCAACGCGCGGCTGATCTCCGACCAGGAGGCGATGCGGCTGGCGTTGGCGCGCGCACGAAGCGAGATCGACGCCGGGGCCGAGGCCGCGCGTCTTGCGGCCGCCCGCCGCGAAGCCTTGCAGGCGATGATCGAAGACATGCGCAAGAGCGCGGGCGAAAGCCGCGCCTCGATGCAGCAGATGCTGGCGCAGTTGCAGGACAGTCGCGGTCAGGCCTCCGATCTGACGCAGCAGATCGCGGTGCTGCAATCCGATCTGGAACAGGCCCGCGCCGACCGGCAGGCCGCCCGGACCGCGGGCGAGCAGGCCCGGGCGCAGCTTTCGGCGCTGCGGGCGCGGCTCGACGATGCGCAGGCGCGCTTGTCGAGCGTCGGCGAGACGTTGAGCGAGAAGGAAGCCGCGCGGCTGGACCAGATCGCCGCGACCGAGGCGCTGCGCAAGCGTCTGGCCGAAGCCGAGGCGACCCTGAGCGATGCCGAAAAGCAGCGTCTGGCCGAGGCCGCCGCCGCCCAGGCCTTGCGCCGGCAACTCGCCGACGCGCAGGCCGGGCTGACAGAGAAGGAACAGGCGCGTCTGGCCGAGGCGGCCGCCGCCGAAGCGCTGCGCGAACGGCTGAAAAACGCCTCCGACGAGCTGACGGCGATGAGCATGTCGCTGGAGACGCAGCGCAAGAAAGCCGAAGACACCCTTGCCATGCTGGCCGCCGCCCGGAAAAGCCGCGATACGCTGAAGCAGGATCTGGCCGCTGCCCTCGCCGCGCGGCTGGCGGCCGAGAAATCCGCCTCCGCGCTCAAGTCCGAGAGCGAGACCCGCGACGCGGAACTCGCCCGCCTGCGGGCGGAAAACGAGACGCTGCGCGCCACGCTTGCCGATGACGGCACCCAGACGCTGGAGGATCGGCTGGCCAGCGCCCTTGCCGCCAAGCTGGAGGCCGAGCAGGCCGCGAGCCGCCAGTTGAGCCGCGCCGAGCGTCAGGACGCGCTGCTGTCGCAGGCGAAATCCGAACTGGCGCAGGCCGATGAGAAAACTCAGGCTGCCGAACGCAAGCTGGCGTTGCTGAACGAGCAGACCGCGGCGCTGCGAAAGCAGCTGGCGAACCTGCAGTCGCTGCTGGACGACGCGCAGGCGCGCGACGTGGTCAATCAGGTGCAGATTCAGGCGTTGGGCTCGAAGCTGAACGTCGCCCTCGCGCAGACCGCGGCCGAGCAGAAGAAGCGCGCGGAGCTGGAGGCGGCCGAGCGCAAGCGCCTGGAGCAGGAAGCCAAGCGGCTGGAAAACTTCCGGTCCGAGTTCTTCGGCCAGCTGCGCCGCGTGCTCGGCGGCGTCGAGGGCGTGCGGATCGTCGGCGATCGCTTCGTGTTCTCCTCCGAAGTGCTGTTCGAGCCGGGATCGGCGCAGCTGTCCGCCGACGGCCGCCAGGAAATCGCCAAGGTGGCCGATATCCTCAAGCGCGTGGCCGATGACATCCCCGAGGGCATCGACTGGATCATCCGCGTCGACGGCCATACCGACAACATTCCGCTGAGCGGGCGGGGGCAATATGCCAACAACTGGGAACTCAGCCAGGCGCGGGCGCTGTCGGTCGTGCTTTATATGTCCGGGGATCTGGGAATGCCCGCGAACCGTCTGGCGGCGACGGGATTCGGTGAATATCAGCCGGTGAACCCGGCGAACACGCCCGAGGCGCGGGCGCAGAACCGCCGGATCGAACTGAAACTGACCGAGCGGTGAGGGAGCGGCATTGAGGGAGCGGCACTGACGGAGCGCCACTGGGGGGCGCTCTGCCGACGTCGGCTCAGGGCTGGATGCGTGTGCGGATGCGGCGCCGCGAGATCACCGCGCCGTCGCGGATCAGCGCCACCGAGGCGCGCAGCTCTCCGGCAGGCACGGCGCCGAGCGGCAAGCGTCGGCCAAGCGCGCGAAAGATCTGTGCCTGGGTGCGCGTCAGCGTGAGCGTTTCGTCGATGATCGCGCCGTCCTTGCCACGCAGCGACAGGCGCAGCGTGTCGCCCTTCCTGACGCCGAAGAGATAGCCCCAGATCACCAGGGCGGGGACAGGCCCGGCGAGCGATCGGGGCGTGGCCAGCCCGTCGCGGACGGCTGCGAAATCCGGCATCGCGGTGGCGATGCCAAGCGTCAGCACCCCGCCCGCGATATAGCGCGGCGGTATTTGCCAGAGGGTGGGGGCATCGGCGTTGCCGACGGTGAACGGGTCGACGTCGCGCCCGTCCTTGCGGACGGACAGATGCACATGCGGGAACATCGTCTGCCCCGACAGCCCGACCTGTCCCAGAACTTGCCCGCGGTTCACCCGCTGACCTTCGCGCACCACGACAGAGGCCTTGCGCATATGACAATACTGCGTCTGCCAGCCGTCCTCATGACGCAGCAGCACGCCGTTGCCGCATTCCCGGCCGGTGATGTCGGGCGGCGCGGGGTCGTCCATCGCGACATCGTCCATCCCGTCGCGCAGGCCGATCACCCGACCCGCCGCGGCTGCGCGTACCGACACGCCACGGCGCATCGCCGCCCTGTCGATGAGGCGGATATCGGTGCCGTCGTGGCCGTCATAGCTGAGCGACCCGCCCCGGTAATCGGCCGCGTCGGATGTGGGGTCGCTGTCGACGTAGTTCTGAACGAAACAGTCGCGGCCGATGCTGCAATCCAGCGGCAGCGAAAGCGAAAAGGCCTCCGCGTTCACCGGGAACGCGAAGGCCAGCACAAACGCCGTGGCGGCGCGGATCATTCCGCCGTGAGCAAGGGCGGCTTCTTGCTCGACAGGCGCCGGTTTTCGGGCGCCTCAAGCCGCAGGTCGATCTTGCCGTCCTTGATGCCGACCTTGACCAGCCCGCCCTTGGCAAGCTTGCCGAACAGCAGCTCTTCGGCGAGGGGTTTCTTGATGTGTTCCTGGATCACGCGGCCCAGCGGTCGCGCGCCCATCTTGTCATCATAACCCTTGTCGGCCAGCCATTCGGCGGCGGCCTTCGTCAGCTCGATGGTGACGTTGCGGTCCATCAGCTGCGCTTCGAGTTGCAGGACGAACTTCTCCACCACTTGCAGGATCACCGACTTGGGCAGCGGCGCAAAGCTGATGACCGCGTCGAGACGGTTGCGGAACTCCGGCGAGAACGTCCGCTCGATCGCGGCGGTATCCTCGCCCTCGCGCCGGTCACGCGCAAAGCCGATGGCGGCCTTGGCCTGTTCCGACGCACCCGCATTCGAGGTCATGATCAGCACCACGTTGCGGAAATCCACCTGTCGGCCGTTGTGATCGGTCAGCTTGCCGTGATCCATGATCTGCAACAGGATGTTGTAGACATCCGGGTGCGCCTTCTCGATCTCGTCCAGCAGCAGCACGCAATGGGGGTGCTGATCGACGCCGTCGGTCAGCATGCCGCCCTGGTCGAAGCCGACATAGCCCGGAGGGGCACCGATCAGTCGGCTGACCGAGTGGCGTTCCATATATTCGGACATGTCGAAACGCTGAAGCGGGATGCCCATGATCTGCGCAAGCTGCTTGGCGACTTCGGTCTTGCCG
>NZ_JBRBUA010000009.1:0-4315 GCF_052826345.1 Brevirhabdus sp.
CGGAGAGATGAACGGATCGGGGTTCGGCAGCGCGCAGGCCGCGCTTTCGGTCGATTCCGCCGAGTTGAACCGGCATCCGCGTGGGCCGCTTCCCAAGACGAAGCCGGCGGGCTGGATCACCGAATATCCCAGCGGCGCGCTGCAGGCGGAATTGCAGGGCAGGCTGGTCACCCGGCTGGAGGTGGACGCGTTCGGCGAAGTCTCCACCTGCGAGGTTGTGGAGTCCAGCGGCGTGAAGGCGTTCGACCGGCGCAGCTGCGCCGCGCTCGTCAATAATGCGCGCTTCTACCCGGCGCTGGACGAGGACCAGCAGCCGGTGAAGTCGGACTATGTCCAGACGGTCCGCTACGTCATTCCGGAATGACGCGCCTTCAACCCTCGTTCCCGGCCAGATCCATGCGCACCTCGCGCTCGCGCGGCAGATAGGCGGGCGCCGGTTCGTTGCCAGCCGCGGCATCGCGCGCGGCGGCGGCCTTCAGCATATATTCGCGCATCCGGCAGTGCATCGCCCATCCGCGTTTCGGATCGGGCGAGTTCGCCACCAGACGCAGCACCATGGCCGAGGCATTGTGGTCGACGACCTGCAGCTTTGCCTCATCCTTGTCGATCACGTCCTCGTCACCCTCGACGAACTCGCCAAAATCCTCGCGCAGCGCGTCGATGTCGGCGCGGTGGTCGAGGTGGAGATGCGCGATCATGGTGAGGCTGGCATCCTCCTTGGTCCAGTTCTCGAAGCTCGACTGCACGAATTCGCCCACGGGGACCATGATGCGCCGCCCGTCCCATGTGCGCAGGCGCAGATGGGTGAAGCCGATCTTCTCGACATAGCACCAGCGGCCTTCGAACTCGACGGCGTCGCCGATCCGCGCGGTCTTGGCAAAGGCGATCTGGAGCGAGGCCATGATGTCGCTGAGCAGCGTGCGGGCGGCAAAGGCGAGGACAAGGGTGAACAGCCCCGCCGATGCCAGCAGAGAGAAGCCCAGCGTCTCGGTCAGGTCGGTCTGGACCAGCACGATGCCGATGCCCAGCAGCAGCACGATGACGATCGCCATGCGCCGCACCGCCGACAGCGTGGTGTAGTAATTGCGGTCGCGTTCGTGGTCGGGCTGCGAGATGTCGTCGATCTGGCTGTCGGCCACCCGGTCGAGGATCGCTTCGAGCACGGAAAGCACCACCGCCGCGATGGCTGCGACGATCAGCAGGGTCTGCAGCGGATCGAGGATGGTGTTCACAAGGCCTGAGAAGGTGAAGACCATGCCGCGCACCAGCGCGAAAGTCCCGGCAAAGGCGAACAGCGCCGCCGGAGTGCGGATTGCGTTCAAGATGCGCGCCGCGATGGTCCCGCTGTAATGCGAGCGGAAATCGCCGATCGCCCGCCATGTCAGCGCCGCCGCGCCGAATGCGATCAGCAGCACCAGCGGCAGCGCGATCACTTCCCACCATGCCAGCGTCCAGAACGCCTGTTCGCGCAGCGCGGGCGGCAGCGCGCGTTCCAGCTGCGTCGGCCCGTATTGCCGGTAGAGCGCGGGCACGTTCTGCACCGTCTGGCTGGCGAACAGCCACACCGGGTCCTGCCCGTCCTGCTGCAGCCGCGCGATGCGGATCGATGTGCCGCGATCGTTGGTCTCGATCCGGCCAAGGCGGATATTGCGCCGCGCGGTGCCCGCCATCGGGTCCTTGTCGCTGCTGGTCGTGTCGACCGCGTCGGGACGGTCGGGCAGGGCGGCCCAGTTCACCATCACCGATCCGCGCACCACGTCGTACAGCATGGCGGCCAGCTTTGGCCCCTGCTCGCGCTGCTGCGCCGGGGTCAGATGCGTCATGTCGAGCGCATAGCCGGCGCGCACCCAGTCTCCCTCCGCCCCGGCATCCATGAAGCTTTCCATCAGCGCCTGCGGGGTGTCGCGGTAGAAATCGTCGGGCGCGGGCGCGATGCCGCCGTTCAGCGTGTCGATCTTGTAGACATAGGGATCGCTGGAGATCGCCGCATTGCCCTGCGCCTGCGCGCTGCCGGCGAACGCGATCAGGGCGAGCGCCGCGAGGAGCAGCGACACAAGACGCGCGAAAGCCATATGCGCGGCAGGCTGGGCCCTATGCGCGGCAGGCTGGCGGGGGGCACTGCGCCCTGCGGAAAGATCGGTCACAAGTTCACCCATGCGGTTTCAGGCCTCCCCCGAACCCGGCCGCAGACAGGCTGCTTGCGAAAAAAGCGCCGGCGTTCTGTCCTTTCAATCGGCTCGCCGCCATTTTGTGCCCGTATCCGCCGCGCTGCCCGCCGCGCTGTCCCGCCGTGGGCCGGGAATGCGGCCGGGGATACGGCAGGCGCGATGCGGCTGGGGGGGCAGGCGCGGGCGGTTGCCATGGCCGCGCTCGATTCGCGCGTGGCGCGGCGGCGCGGCGTGCGGTGCGCCTATGGAAATCGGTCCCGCCGCACCCCATATTTCGGAAGCGGCCGGGCGATCACATAGCGGTGGAAAAGTTTTTTTAACGCCCACGCGGCTCTTGCAACGCTCTTGCCGCAAGGCGCTGCGCTTTGGGGCAAGCCCCAGCGGCTCGCTTCGGTGGAAAACTTGCGCTTGCTTGGCCGGGCGGTTGAGGCACTATCCCTAGCGGTCGGCTGATGAAGCGACCCGCAAGACCTTGTGCAGCGCGATGCTGCCGATTTTCCCGGCAAAGGCGGGAAATGACCGGGACGGCGGGGCTTTGGCGTGAAAGCGCACGGCCGGATGGGGCTCAATTGGATGGAACCGGTAACACACGAAAACCGGGCCCGACATGCGCCCTTTTATGAATTGCGATGATGACAGGACCGGGGCGGCGACAATGGATTTCAGAAACGGTGATGCAGGCCATGATGCGGAAGTTCCGACTGGAGATGTTCAGGTGAGCAGCAGCGACCTCGACACGGCAACCGCACCCGATGGCGCGCTGGAAAAGGCGGGCGAGGTGCTGGCGAAAGCCATGGCGGACGCGTCCTCCAAAAAGGCGCTGTCGTCCAAGGACGTGGCCGAGCGCCGCTTCACCATCGTCACCGATCCCGCCCGCGATGCCAAGCTGACCGAGTTCGGCAAGGAAACGCTGCAGGACCGTTACCTGCTGCCCGGCGAATCCTATCAGGACCTGTTCGCCCGCGTCGCCGATGCCTATGCTGACGATCAGGAGCATGCGCAGCGGCTCTACGACTATATCTCGAAATTGTGGTTCATGCCCGCCACCCCCGTGCTGTCGAACGGCGGCACCGGGCGCGGCCTGCCGATCTCGTGCTATCTGAACAGCGTCGACGACAGCCTCGAGGGCATCGTCTCGACCTGGAACGAGAATGTGTGGCTCGCCTCGCGCGGCGGCGGCATCGGCACCTATTGGGGCAATGTGCGCGGGATCGGCGAGCCGGTCGGCCTCAACGGCAAGACCAGCGGCATCATCCCCTTCGTGCGGGTCATGGACAGCCTGACGCTCGCGATTTCGCAGGGTTCGCTGCGGCGCGGATCGGCCGCCTGCTACATCGACATCTCGCACCCAGAAATCGAGGAGTTCCTCGAAATCCGCAAGCCGTCGGGCGATTTCAACCGCAAGGCGCTGAACCTGCACCACGGCGTGCTGGTGACCGATGCCTTCATGGAAGCGGTCCGCAATGGCGAGGAATTCGACCTCGTATCCCCGCGTGACGGCAGCGTTCGCAAGACGGTGGATGCGCGCAGCCTGTTCCAGAAGCTGGTCGAAACCCGCCTTGCCACGGGCGAGCCCTATATCGTCTTCTCCGACACGGTGAACCGGATGATGCCCAAGCATCACCGCGATCTGGGCCTCAAGGTCTCGACTTCGAACCTGTGTGCCGAGATCACCCTGCCCACCGGCATCGACCACCTCGGCAACGATCGCACCGCGGTCTGCTGCCTGTCCTCGCTCAATATCGAGAAGTGGGACGAGTGGAACGAGGACAAGCAGTTCATCGAGGACGTCATGCGTTTCCTCGACAACGTGCTGCAGAACTATATCGACCGTGCGCCCGACGAGATGGCCCGCGCGAAATATTCCGCCACGCGCGAACGCAGCGTCGGCCTGGGCGTGATGGGCTTCCACTCCTTCCTCCAGCAGAAGGGCATCGGCTTCGAAAGCCCGATGGCCAAGGTCTGGAACCTGAAGATGTTCAAGCACATTCAGGGCAAGGCGTCCGAAGCATCGATGATGCTCGCGAAAGAGCGCGGACCGTGCCCGGATGCTGCCGAAATGGGCGCGATGGAACGGTTCAGCTGCAAGATGGCGATCGCGCCGACCGCGTCGATCAGCATCATCTGCGGCGGCACCAGCGCCTGCA
>NZ_JBRBUA010000010.1:0-6170 GCF_052826345.1 Brevirhabdus sp.
GATAGGAGGAAGGCCGGACCACCCGGCCTCCCTCGTCGAACCCAGAGGGTTTTTATTATTCGATGATTTTCGAGACGACGCCGGCGCCGACGGTACGACCGCCTTCACGGATGGCGAAGCGCAGACCGTCTTCCATAGCAATCGGCGCGATCAGCTCAACTTCGAATTTCAGGTTGTCGCCCGGCATCACCATCTCGGTGCCCTCGGGGAGGTTCACCGTGCCCGTCACATCCGTGGTGCGGAAGTAGAACTGCGGACGGTAGTTCGCGAAGAACGGCGTGTGACGGCCGCCCTCGTCCTTGGTCAGGATATAGGCTTCGGCCTCGAACTGGGTGTGCGGGTTGACCGACTTCGGCTTGCACAGGATCTGGCCGCGCTCCACCCCGTCGCGGTCGATGCCGCGCAGCAGCACGCCCACGTTGTCGCCCGCTTCACCGCGGTCCAGCAGCTTGCGGAACATCTCGACGCCCGTGCAGGTCGTCTTCTTGGTGTCGCGGATGCCGACGATCTCGATCTCGTCGCCGACGTTGATCACGCCGCGCTCGACACGACCCGTCACAACCGTACCGCGACCCGAAATCGAGAACACGTCCTCGATCGGCATCAGGAACGGCTGGTCCACGGCGCGCGCGGGCGTCGGGATGTATTCGTCGACGGCCGCCATCAGCGCGCGGATCGAGTTCTCGCCGATCTCGGGGTTGGTGCCTTCCATCGCCGCCAGCGCCGAACCCTTGATGATCGGGATATCGTCGCCCGGATAGTCGTAGGAGGACAGCAGCTCGCGGATCTCCATCTCGACCAGCTCCAGCAGCTCCTCGTCGTCGACCTGATCGACCTTGTTCATGTAGACGACCATGTAGGGAATGCCCACCTGGCGGCCCAGCAGGATGTGCTCGCGCGTTTGCGGCATCGGGCCGTCGGCCGAGTTCACCACCAGGATCGCGCCGTCCATCTGCGCCGCACCGGTGATCATGTTCTTGACGTAGTCGGCGTGGCCGGGGCAGTCGACATGCGCGTAGTGGCGCGTCTCGGTCTCGTACTCCACATGCGCCGTCGAGATCGTGATCCCGCGGGCCTTCTCCTCGGGCGCGCCGTCGATCTGGTCATAGGCGCGGAAATCGCCGAAATACTTCGTGATCGCAGCCGTCAGCGTCGTCTTGCCGTGGTCAACATGGCCGATCGTGCCGATGTTCACGTGCGGTTTGTTACGCTCAAACTTGGATTTAGCCATGATGAAAGGCGCCTCGTTGGTCTGGGGGCGTGTCCGCCCGATTGAATCTCGGGCGCGATCTATCCATTCACCGGGGAAAAATCAAGGCTCAGTTCGCGGCGATCAGCCCCGCGTCCAGATTGTTCGTCGCGCCGGCGGATGCCCCTGCCGGCGCGGGCGGGTTGTCGCGGAACCATTCGGGGTTGCGGCGCAGGTAATTCTCGATCGCCGCCGCCGCGTTGGTGGCGAGATTCTCGAGCTGCTGTTCCTTGGACTGCGTCAGCCCCGATCCCACGATGGTATCCTTGTTCAGCTGCTCCAGCACGGTGATCTGCTGCGGCTTGTTGATCTTCTTGCCCTTTGCATCGTCCCAGACGTTGACGCTGATCACCATGACGGATTTGGGCGAACCCACGATCGGCACGCCGGGCACCGCCAGGATGTAGCCATCCAGATTGACCCCGATGTGATAGAGCCTGCTGCCCTCGTAGCGGCCCAGCCGTTCCTGGATCTTGGCGGTCAGCGTGGATTTAATCAGCTCTTCCGGGACGCTGCGCGACAGGGGGCCCTTCTTGGCGTTTTCGGTCACGACGATGTTGTAGCCAAGCCGGAAATCGCCCAGCGGCTCGGGCGTCTCGGACACGTCGGAAGGCGTCGTGCAGGCGCCGAGCGTGATGAGGGCGGCAAGGCCCAGCGCGGCGGCGAACTTGGGTCTGACGGCAAGGGTCATGCGGGCTCCGGTGTTGAACGAGGAACTGCTTAGCGGTTCAACTCCCGCGGCGCAATCGTCGAAGGGCGCGCGGTGTCGGGGGTGCCCGCCCCGGCGCCGCGGACCGGCGGTCATTTGCGCAAAGACCGGGCGCACAAAGATCGGGCGCGTAAGGGTCGGTCGCGCAAGGGTCGGGCGCGCAAGGATCAGTCACAGATCCGGCGCAGCGCGCGCCATTGCCCGTCGGGCAGCAGCGGGCGGCGCGCGTTCGTCAACCGCCGGTCCGCCTGGCGCGCCGCGTCGATCCGCGATTGCAACGGCGGATGGGACAGGAAATAGCGCAGCGGACCCGGGGCGTCGCCATGTTCCGCGCGCAGCCGCTCGAACATCGTGCCCAGCGCGCCGGGCCGCAGCCCGGCATCCGCCAGCAGCCCGTAGGCAAAATCGTCCGCGGCACGCTCGGCCCTCTGGCTGTAGTCGGCGGCGATCAGCTGTTCGGTCAGGAACAGCACCGCCGCGCCCCCGGCGAAATCGCCCAGAACCAGCCCCAGCACCCCGACGGATCCCGCCGTGCGCAGCGCCGCGCGCGTCGGATCGCGCGCCGCGACATGGCCGATCTCATGTGCGAAGACGGCGGCCAGCTCCTCGGGGTGGCGCGCGGCCTCCAGGATGCCGCGAAACAGCACCACATGCCCGCCCGGCAGCGCGAAGGCGTTGATCATCGGATCGTCCAGCACATGGACCCGCAGCGGGTAGGCCAGCCGCGGCGACGTCCCGCCCCGCGCACCCTCGACCCGCTGCACGATACGCTCCAGCGCCGCACGCCCCGCCGTGTCGTCACAGAGCGCCAGTTCCATCCCGGCGGTATCGCTCAGCGCCGCGCGGATCTGACGGAAGGTGGCGTCGCCCAGCTCCCTCTCGCCTGCGGGCGGGATCAGCGGCGCCAGCCGGTCGGCCAGCACCGGCACCAGCAGGAAAACGATCGCCGCGACCGAGGCGATGGCCCCCGCGCCCCAGGCCAGCAGCCGCGCGCGACCCGGCACCGACACGCTGCGCGCCAGATGCGGGGCGCGGGCGGCAAGGATGCGGCGCGCCCCGGCATCGCGCACGTAGAGCCGCGCCAGCGTATCCGTCAGGCAGCTCAGCGCCAGGATGTCGTCCCCGGCCTGCCCGCGCAGGCGGCGCAGCTGCGACAAGGGCCAGCGCAGCCTGCGGCCGTCGGGATATTCCAGCAGCAGATCCTCGGCCCCGCGGCGCGCGACGGTCAGCTCCGCCGACACGATGGAAAGCGCCACGCGGTGCACGAGCGCGCTCTGCCCGTCCACCAGATCGGCGAAGGCGGCCAGCGGCGCGGCCGCCTGGCCCGTCTCCGCGCGCGCCGTCATATCGCGGCCCCCAGATCCAGCGCGTCGGCGAACCCTTCGGCATCGGCAAAGACATCGCGCGCCGTCTGCCGCGCCCGCATCAGCGGCAGCGGCGAGACCACCACGAGCGTCTGCGCATAATGGCGGATCAGCGGCAAGGTCACGAAGACCTGCCGCAGCGCACCCCAGACCACGAAAAAGGCGAAATAGGTCGCGACCCCGACGGCCGCGCTCAGCCACAGGGGCAGGCCCGCCAACAGGTCCAGCGCCTGAGCCCCCTCGCCCGAACCGCGGGCCACGTCCTCCGCCAGAAGCGCCATCGCGTCCAGCGGCAGCAGCAGCACCAGCGCCGAGACCGGCAGCAGCAAAACCATGAGCGCGAGCGCGGCCGCCAGATGGCCGAAGACATAAATCGCCAGCACCCGCCCCGTGCGCGCCGATGAGACCAGCCCCGCGCCGCCCTCCAGCAGCTTGCCGCCGGTCAGGATGCGAAAGCTGTGTACGCGGTAATGTACCACGCCGACGGCGAACCAGACCGCCCCCGCCGCCAGCAAGAGCCCTGCATAGAATGCCCGCAGGTCCGGGTCAGGCGCCAGCGCCGCGACGGGCGCGGGAATCAGCCCGGCCAGCCCCAGCGCCCCCGACGCGGCGATGAGCACGCCGATGATCACATGGCGCGCCGCAGGGTAAAGCGCCCGCCAATGCCCCCCTTGGGTCATGCGCAGGGCGCCGTAGCGCGTGCGATCGGTGCGGTATTTCTCCAGCCGGAAGGTCATGCGCGGCCACAGGATGCCCAGGCTCAGGATCGTGACCGCCCAATGCGCCAGCGCCCGCCAGGCGTAGCCCCAGGCCGCCGGTTCCATCGACAGCCGGATGCCCCGCCAGCGCGTGCGCCCGACAACGTAACGCCGCGCCCGGTAGCGGGCGAAAAAGAGGATCGGCAAAAGCCCCGCGAAGCTGACGGCATAGGCCGCGCCCATGCCCTGAAAGAACGACAGCGACACGAAGACCAGCACCAGGTTGACCAGACCGATATAGAAGGCCAGCACCACCACCGCGATCAGAAAGCCCAGCAGTTTCTCGAGCGGCTCGCCGGTATATTCCAGCGGCAGCCCGCCGGGACGGACCGACGACCAGTACCAGCGCCGCAGCCGGGTCTTCATCCAGAAGCGGTAGAGCCCGAGCGTCAGGATCGTCAGCACCGAGGTCCGCACCGCCAGCCGGAACAGCGCCCCGCGCCCGCCGCCCAGCACGACCGGCAGGTCGCGCAGCGTGGCCGCGGAGGCTGCTTCGCGCGGCGGCGTCATGTGCGTACCGCCCATTCAGGCAGGTCAGTCGGTGAAACGGTTGTCACGGGGAAACCCGCGCGGCGCCATGCGCCCGGTTCCCGCGCGCTTGCCGCGCCAGTCGTCAAGATCGGTCTGGGTGCGGGTGCGCCCGGCCGGGTCCTTCCACGACAGACCGTTCGCGATATCGAAGGTGGTTGCGTCCGACAGGCCGCCATCCTTGTATTTTTGCAACCGGACCCCCTTGCCGCGGCCCATCTCGGGCAGCTCCTCGATGGCAAAGACCAGCACCTTGCGGTTTTCGCCCACGCAGGCGACATGATCGCCCGCGACGCTCTTGCAGACCAGCGCCACAGTGTCGCCGCGCACATTCAGCACCTGCCGCCCGCTGCGCGTCTGCGCCACGGCGTCGGATTCGGGCACGATGAACCCGTCCCCTGCGCTGGAGGCCACCAGCAGCCGCCCGCCGGGACGGTGGATGAAAAGCGAGACGATCTCCGCCTCGTTGGGCAGATCGACCATCAGGCGCACCGGCTCGCCCATGCCGCGCCCGCCGGGCAGCGTGGCCGCCGACAAGGTATAGAACCGCCCGTTGCTGCCCAGCAGCAGCAGCCTGTCGGTGGTTTCGGCATGGAAAATGAACCGGCCCTCGTCGCCGTCCTTGAACTTGATCGCGCCATCCAGGTCGATGTGGCCCTTCATCGCGCGAATCCAGCCCATTTTCGAGCAGACGACCGTGATCGGTTCACGGTCGATCATCGCTTCGATCGGCACGTCCTCGACCGTGCCCGCCTCTTCGAAGCGGGTGCGCCGGGCGCCGCCCTCATAGCTCATGCCGAAGGTCTCTCGCGTCTGGCGCAGCTGCTCTGCGATGGTCTTCCACTGGCGCGCCTCGCTGCCCAGCAGATCCTCCAGCCCCTCGCGCTCCAGCAGCAGCGCCTCATGCTCGCGGCGCAGCTCCAGCTCCTCCAGGCGGCGCAGGCTGCGCAGGCGCATGTTGAGGATCGCCTCGACCTGCACCTCGCTCAGCTCGCCTTCCGGCTCGTCCCCCAAGCCAGCCAGGCCCGCCAGCGGAGAGACGTAGTCTTTTTCCGAGGTGGCGCGGGGATGGTCCTTCGACCAGTCCTCGGCCATCAGCGCGGCCTTGGGATCGTCGTCGTAGCGGATGATGTCGATCACCCGATCGAGGTTGAGGAAGGCGACGATGAAGCCCTCCAGCACCTCCAGCCGATGGTCAATCTTTTCCAGCCGGTGCTGCGAGCGGCGCAGCAGAACCTCCTGCCGGTGGTCGAGAAAGGCGCGCAGAACCTCCTTGAGCGAACAGACCTTGGGCGTGCGCCCGTCGATCAGCACGTTCATGTTCAGGCTGAACCGGGTTTCCAGATCCGACGACCGGAAAAGCATGCTCATCAGAACCTCGGGGTCGACGTTCTTCGACCGCGGCTCCAGCACCATGCGGATGTCGTCGGCGCTTTCTTAGCGAATGTCGGCGAGGATCGGCACCTTCTTGGTCTGGATCAGATAGGCGATCTTTTCGATCAGCTTCGACTTCAGCACATGATAGGTGATCTCGGTGACCACCACCTGCCATTGGACGCGGC
>NZ_JBRBUA010000011.1:0-8783 GCF_052826345.1 Brevirhabdus sp.
CCCGAATACGGCGCCACCTGCGGCTTTTTCCCGATCGACGACGAAACCCTGCGCTATCTGACGCAGACCGGGCGCGACCGCGAGACGATCGCGCTGGTCGAAGCCTATGCCAAGGAAAACGGCATGTGGCGCGGCAAGGGCTACGCCCCCGTCTACACCGACACGCTGGAGCTGGACATGGGCACCGTGGTGCCCGCGATTTCCGGTCCCAAGCGGCCGCAGGATCACATCGCGCTCGACAGCGCCGCCACCGCCTTCGCCGAATACGTGCGCGGTCAGCGCGAGGGGCGCGACGCCAGCCACAACGCCGAGGTGCGCTGGGAAGGCGAAGGCGGCCAGCCCGAGCCGCGCGAGATCCCCGGCGACGAAGGCCATCATGTGCGCGGCTACGTGCCCACCGAAGACGGCCATTACCAGCTGCACGACGGCTCGATCGTCATCGCCTCGATCACGTCGTGCACCAATACGTCGAACCCCTATGTGATGATCGGCGCGGGGCTGGTGGCGCGCAAGGCCAAGGAACTTGGGCTGACGCGCAAGCCCTGGGTCAAGACCTCGCTCGCGCCCGGAAGCCAGGTGGTTTCCGCCTATCTGGAAGCGGCCGATCTGCAAAAGGATCTGGACGCCATCGGCTTCAACCTGGTGGGCTATGGCTGCACCACCTGCATCGGCAACTCCGGCCCGCTGGAGCCCGAGATTTCCAAGGCGATCAACGACTATGACCTGATCGGCGTGTCGGTCCTGTCGGGCAACCGCAACTTCGAGGGGCGCATCAGCCCCGACGTGCGCGCGAACTACCTGGCCAGCCCGCCGCTGGTGGTGGCCTATGCGCTGGTGGGCGACATGAACATCGACATCACCACCGCGCCGCTGGGCCAGGACAAGGACGGCCGCGACGTCTTCCTCAAGGACATCTGGCCCTCGCAGGCCGAAATCGCGGAGCTGGTCGAGCGCACCGTCACGCGTGAGGCCTTCCAGGAGAAATACGCCGACGTCTTCAAGGGCGACGAGAAATGGCAGGCGGTGGAGACCACCGACAGCCAGACCTACGACTGGCCGCCGCAGTCGACCTATGTGCAGAACCCGCCCTATTTCCAGGGCATGGACAAGAAGCCGGGCACGATTTCCAACGTCGAGGGCGCGCGCATCCTGGCGCTGCTGGGCGACATGGTCACCACCGACCACATCAGCCCCGCCGGATCGTTCAAGGAGACGACACCGGCCGGCAAATACCTGACCGAACGGCAGGTCCCCCCGCGGGAGTTCAACTCCTACGGCAGCCGCCGGGGCAACCACGAGGTGATGATGCGCGGCACCTTCGCCAACATCCGCATCCGCAACGAGATGCTGGACGGGGTCGAGGGCGGCTATACCAGGGGGCCCGACGGGCAGCAGACGTCGATCTTCGAGGCGGCGATGGCCTATCAGGACCAGGGCACGCCGCTGGTCATCATCGCGGGCGAGCAGTACGGCGCCGGATCGTCGCGCGACTGGGCGGCGAAGGGCACGGCGCTGCTGGGCGTGAAGGCGGTCATCGCGGAGTCGTTCGAGCGCATCCACCGTTCCAACCTGGTGGGCATGGGCGTGATCCCCTTCGAATTCACCGGCGGCGACACGCGCAAGTCGCTCGGCCTGACCGGAGAGGAGACCGTCTCGATCGAGGGGCTCGACGGCAAGATCACCCCGCTGTCGAATGTGCCCGCGACGATCACCTATGCCGACGGGACCGAAAGGCAGATCGAGATCAAGTGCCGGATCGATACCGAGGTCGAGATCGAATACATCGAGAACGGCGGCGTGCTGCACTACGTGCTGCGCAACCTGGCGAAATCGGCCTGATCTTTCGCCGGTTCTGACGAATGGGGCCGGGCCGCTTGTCGCGGCCCGGCCCTTTCGCGATGATCCGGGCGCTTGCGCGGATGGCGGAGGGGCGCCTCCGGCGGGAATATTTCCGACCAGAAGAAGCCGCCGTCACTCCTGCGAGGCAAGCGGCGGCAGGCTGCGCAGATAGGCGATCACGGCGGCGGTGTCCTCATCCGTCATCTTCGCGAGGAAGGGATAGGGCATCGGCGGGCGCATCGGCTCGCCCTGCGCATCGATGCCCTGCCGGATCATGCGGTCGAGCTGCGCATCGCTGTAGCGCGCGAGGCCGTCTTCGGGGTGGCTGGTGATATTGGCCGCGACGACGACGCCGAGCGGCGAGGTGAACTCGAACCCGCCGGCGCCGAGGCGGGTGTCGAACAGCGGCCCCTGGGGCCCCATCGGCGTGTGGCACTCCATGCAATGCGCGACCGGGCCGGCCAGATAGGCGCCATAGGCCGCCGTGTCGCCAGCCGGGGGCGCCGCGACGGTCTCGATCGGAGGGCCGTAGGCCGGTGGCAGCGGAATGTCGTAGGTGCTTTGCGGCACTTCGTTTTCGACCGCGGGGACGGCACGCAGATAGGCCACGATCGCCATCAGGTCACTGTCCGACAGGCCGCGATACATCGCGATGGGCATCGGCGGGCCGATGACGCTGCCGTCGGGGCGCAGCCCCTCGCGGATCGCACGGGCAAGCTGCGCGTCGCTCCAGCCTGCGATGCGGCCGGCGGGGGTAATGTTGGGGGCGTAGGCGGTGAAGGCTGGGTTCTTGTCGACGAGGCGGCCGCTCAGTTCCTGCCCGCTCACGAAACCCTCGGGCCCCAGCGGCGTGTGACAATTGCCGCAGCCTGCCGGGCCCTCGACCAGATAGGTGCCGCGCGCCAGCGGGTCCCGGGTCGGCGCGCCTGCGGCCGTGTCGTCACCCTCGGCCTGCGCGGCCGACGCCAGCAGCCCGCAAAGGACCAACGTGCCGGCGCGGCTGGCGGTGAGAATTAATGCTTTGAAATACATAACTGAACTCCATATCGGCGATAAATGCGCGATCGGAGTGTAGCATGAAATCGGTCGGGAATCCGCAGCTTCGCGAATGCGCCGTTGCAGCGCCGGGTCGGCTTACCTGGCGTCGGCGGCTTTCGCGGCTTCGAGCGCCGGGCGCAGGGAGCGCGCGATCACGCGTTCGGTCAGGGCGCCCACGATCCGGGCGACGATGCGTCCCTGCCCGTCCAGGACGAAGGTTTCCGGCAGCCCGTAGACCCCCCATTCGGTCGACTGGCGCCCGACCGGATCGACCGCCAGGGCGGTGAAGGGATTGCCGAGCTCGCCGATGAAGCCGGTCGCGGCCTCGGGCCGGTCTTTCTGATTGACGCCGTAGATCGGGATTTCGTCCTTCAGCTTCATCAGGTTGGGGTGCTCGACCCGGCAGGGCGCGCACCAGCTCGCCCAGAAATTCACCAGCTTGGGCCCCCCGCCCGCGAGGTCTGCCTCGGTGAAGGTGGGGAAATCCGCGAGGGGCGCGGGGTCGATCCGCGGGGCCATGCGGCCGATCATCGTCGAAGGCAGCTCATCGGGGTTTTCGCGGGTCATGCCGACATAGACCATCACCACGAAAGCCGCGAATATCACCGGCGGCAGCAGCATCAGAACGGGTATCTTACGCATTGCGCCCGGCCTTGTTTTCCTGCTGTTCCAGATCGCGCCGCACACGGCGGGCGCGGCGCAGCGACAGCCAGACCAGAACCAGCAGCAGAACGACCGAGACGACATAGGCGGAGGTGACCTCGGTCCCGTATTTGCCCAGATCCGGCATCATGCGGAAAGCTCCCTCGCGCGCAGCGCCTGCAACCGGCGGGCGCGGATTTCGGTGCGTGTGCGCAGCAAAAGCAGCGTCAGGAACAACAGAACGAACCCCGCGATACTGACGAGCAGCGGAAAGTAGAAGACATCCGCCACATTCTCCTTCTTGTCGAGCGACAGGGACGCACCCTGATGCAGCCCCTGGTTCCAGAAATTCACCGCATAGCGGCTGAGCAGGGCGAAGACCGATCCCACCAGGCACAGCACAGAGGTCAGATCGGCGGCGACGTCGGGCACCTCGATCGCTTCCCACAGGGCGATGTAGCCAAGGTAGAACAGAAAAAGGATCAGGAAGGACGTCAGCCGCGGATCCCAGGCCCAGTAGGTGCCCCACATCGGCTTGCCCCAGATCGCGCCGGTCAGCAGCGCGATCAGCGTCATGGTCAGCCCGATGGGCGCGGCCGCGCGCGCCGCCAGCGCCGATACATGGTGCCGCCGGATCAGCCAGATCAGCGAGGCCACCAGCATCATCATCCAGGCGTTGATGGCCATCAGCGCGGAGGGCACATGCAGGTAGATGATCTTGACGGTCGCGCCCTGCCGATAATCGTCGGGCGTGAAAAAGAACCCCCAGACCAGCCCGACAAGCAGGTTGATCAGGGTGAGCCCGACCAGCCAGGGCAGAACCCTGCCGCTGGTGGCCATGAACTGTCGCGGATTTGCGTATTCCCAAATAGACATGATCATCCTCTACGGCGCGCGGGCCGCGATCTCAACCGAACAAGAGGTCGCGGGCAGGTCTGGCTGTGGTCGCGCCACGGGCACGAGTGTTGCGTGGGATAAGCGAAAAATGCCTCCGGCGGGGATATTTCCGCTCCGATGAAGGGGATCATCACCGCAAGTTTACCCGAAGTGCAAGTGCCGCGGCAGGCGGCAGCAGCGCCAGCGCGCCCAGCGTCAGCGCCCCCAGGAACAAGAGCGCGGTCTGCGTGGGCAGCCCTTCGGCGCCGCGGCGCAGGGTCTCGGCGCCGAAGATCAGCGTGGGGACGTAAAGCGGCAGTACCAGCAGCGACAAGAGCAATCCGCCGCGCCGCAGGCCCACGGTCAGCGCCGCGCCGAAAGCGCCGATCAGGCTGAGCGCGGGCGTGCCGACGCCCAGGCTGATCAGCAGCCAGGGATAGCCCGCGCCCGGCAGGTTCAGCATCACCCCGAGAACCGGCGCCACCAGCGTCAGCGGCAGCCCCGTGGTCAGCCAATGCGCCAGCGCCTTGAGCGCCACCGCGCCTTCCAGCGGCAGCGGCGAGGTCGCCAGCAGATCGAGAGAGCCGTCCTCGTAGTCGAGCTGGAACATCCGGTCGAGCGACAACAGGCACGACAAGAGCGCGCCGGTCCACAGGATGCCCGGCGCGATGCGCGACAGTATCCTGGCGTCGGGGCCGACCGCGAAGGGCATCAAGACCGCGATGATCAGGAAGAACGCGAGCCCCAGCCCGAATCCGCCGCCTGCGCGCACGGCCAGTCTCAGATCGCGTAGAAGCAGGGATTTCACAGGGCATCCACCTCCAGAAAGGCACGGTCGTCGCTGTCGTCGTCGCGCTGATCCTCGCGCGCGCGGAAGGGGGTCAGATCGAGCGTGCGCACGTCCGCCTCGAGGCCGAGGTCGATATGTGTGGCGGCCAGCACCGCGCCGCCGCCTGCGCAATGGGCGGCGACCGCTTCGGCAAAAAGCCGGGTCGAGGCGGTATCGAGCGAGACGGTCGGCTCGTCCAGCATCCAGATGCGCCGCCCCGTGACCAGCAGGCGCGCCAGCCCCAGCCGGCGTTTCTGGCCCGCCGAAAGGTTCTGCGCCAGCCGGTCGCGCAGCGGCCAGAGGTCGAAGTGGCGCAGCGCGGGTTCCGCCGGGGGCCCGCCGAAGATGCTGGACCAGAAGCGCAGGTTCTCGGTCGCGGTGAGCTGGGATTTCAGCCCGTCGGCATGGGCCGCGTAGGCGATGCTTTCGGGCGGGGCCTCGATGGTGCCGACGCGCGCCGGCTGCAACCCCGCCAGCGTGCGCAGCAGCGTCGTCTTGCCGATCCCGTTGGGTCCGCGCAGGATCAGCGCCTGACCGGCCGCAAGCGTGAGGTCGATGCCGCTCAGGACCGCACGCCCGCCCCGTCGGCAGCCAAGCCCGCGCACCGTCAGCAGAGGGTGCGGCGCCGTCATACGGGCATCAGGGCCGCGCCGATGCGCCGCCCCTCCGACAGCAGGATGTTGTAGGTGCGGCAGGCGGCGGGCGTGGCCATGGGTTCGACCCCCACGCCCGCCGCGTCCAGCGCCGCGCGCAGCGCGCCCGGCGGGTGCGCGGTTTCCGCGCCGGTGCCCAGAAAAAGCACGTCGATCTGCGCGGCGGCCGCGATCAGCGGGCCGCTGTCGTCGAGCCCGGCCCAGGCCTGCGCGCCATCGGGCAGCACCAGGAGCGGGCCCCGGTGCACCTTGCCCCCCACGCGGAAGAAGCCGGGACCGTAGCCGTCGATCGGCAGCCCGGCCTCGTAGCGGATCTCATTCAGTCGCATGGTTCATCCTTTCAGCAGCGGCAGCCCCGACAGGGCGGAGGCCGCAATGACCCCATATGCGACGCGACGATAAAGGATCTCTCGCGTGGGGTCGAACAATGCGGCACCGATCCGCAGCGCGAGGATATAGGGCGCGATGAGCAGCACGCCGATCAAGACCGGCTGCGCCGTCAGCAGACCCGTGACGGCGAAGAGCACGAGCAGCAATACGTCGACGCCCAGCAGGAACAGGAACAGATTGGCCCGGATCACCGCCACCGGCCGCGCGCGCGCCATGTAGAGCATGATCGCGGGCGGCCCCGCCAGACCCGCCGCGCCCGCCAGCACGCCCGACAGCGCCCCTGTCGCCGCGATCAGCGGCGGCCCCAGCCGCCCGTGATAGCGCAGCCCCCCCATCAGCGCGGCCAGCAGGCCCAGCGTCAGAAGCGAGGCCGCATAGCGGAACATCTCGGGCGACAGATCGGAGAGGATCGCGACGCCCACCGGCAGGCCGACGAGCGCCCCTGCCCCCAATTGCACCAGCTCGCGCAGATCGCCCTGGCGCAGCGCGGCCGGAATCGCGGGCAGCGGGCCGATCACATCCATCACGATCAGCGCGGCCAGCACATAGACCGGCGGCAGCGCCTGCGCGGCCAGCGGTACGAAGATCATCGCCGTGCCGAAGCCCGAGAACCCGCGGATCAGACCGGCCAGGGTCGCCCCGAGAAACACCAGCCACAGCCTGTCGATCTGCCAGACGGTGACCAGCGTGTCCCAGGGCGCGGCCATGCGCGGGCCGAATGCTCAGCTGTCCGTCGTGGCGAACTGGTTGCCTTCGGTCGTGTCAGGCTTGGACCAGTCGCGCTTGACGCCCAGAAACAGCACGATGTTCTTGGCCACGAAAACGGAGGAATAGGTGCCCACGATCACGCCCCATGTGATCGCGAAGACAAAGCCGCGGATCACGTCGCCGCCAAGCGCCAGCAGCGCGAAAAGCGCGATCAGCGTGGTGCCGGATGTCATCAGGGTGCGCGACAGGGTTTCGTTCACGCTGAGGTTCATGACATCGCGGAGCGGGCGTTTCCTGTATTTCACCAGGTTCTCGCGCAGCCGGTCGAAGATCACCACCGTATCGTTGATCGAATAGCCGATGATCGTCAGCAATGCCGCGATGGTGGCCAGATCGAAGCGGATCTGAAAGATCGAGAAGATGCCGATCGTCAGGATCACGTCGTGGAAAAGCGCGGCGACCGCGCCCACCGAAAACTGCCACTCGAACCGGAGCCAGATGTAGAACAGGATCGCGGCAAGCGACACGGCCACCGCGATGAAGGCGGTCTGGATCAGCTCGCCAGAGACCTTGGGGCCCACGCTTTCGACGGAGGGAAAGCTGATCGTGGGCGCGATCTGCTTGAGCGCGGCCTCGACCTTGGCGATGGTCTCGGCGGCGACGCTTTCCTGTCCGTCCTGCGCCTGGATGCGGATCATCGACACATGGCGCTTCGATCCGTAGGTGGGATCGAAGACCTCCGAAATCGCGACATCGCCCAGGTTCAGCGGGGCGATGGCCGCGCGGTAGGCCGCCACGTCCACCGGCGTTTCGGCTTGCGTGCGGATCGTGGTACCGCCGCGAAAGTCGATGCCGAAGTTCAGACCCATCATCCCCCAGACGATCAGCGACAGGATCATCGCCACCACCGAGGCGCCGAAGGTCAGGCGCGCGTGTTTGAAGAAGTCGAAATTCGTCTGTTCGGGAACCAGTTTCAGGCGCATCTCAGACCTCGATGGTTTTGGGACGGCGACGGCCGTACCAGGTGACGACGATCAGGCGGGTGACGTAGATCGCCGTGAAGACCGACGTGAGGATGCCCAGCCCCAGCGTGACGGCAAAGCCGCGGACCGGCCCCGAGCCGAGCATGAACAGGATCACCGCGATGATGAATGTGGTGATATTGGCATCCACGATCGCCGAAAGCGCCTTTTCATAGCCCAGTTCGATCGCCCGGGAAGGCCCGCGCGCGGTCTTCAGCTCTTCGCGGATACGCTCGAATATCAGCACGTTGGCATCCACCGCCATGCCGATCGTCAGCACGATCCCCGCGATCCCCGGCAGCGTCAGCGTGGCGCCGATGATGCTGAGCAGACCGAACAGGATGCCCACGTTCAGCACCAGCGCGATATCGGCGAAGAGGCCGAACAGGCCGTAGCTGAGCACCATGAACGCCAGTACCGCGACGGCCGCCACGGTAACGGCGATCTTGCCCGCGTCGATGCTGTCCTGACCCAGTTCCGGGCCGATGGTGCGCTCTTCGAGGAAGACGATCTTGGCGGGCAAGGCGCCCGCGCGCAGCAGCACGGCAAGCTGGGTGGATTGTTCGACCGTGAAGCTGCCGGTGATGATGCCCGAGCCGCCGGGAATGGCGCTTTGGATCACCGGGGCCGAAATGACCTCATTGTCGAGCACGATGGCAAAGGGCGAGCCGACGTTGGCGGCGGTGTATTCGCCGAACTTGCGCGCCCCCGAGGGGTTGAAGCGGAAGCTGACCGCGGGCCGCCCGTTCTGATCGAACGACGTCTGGGCGTCCGTCAGTTCCTCCC
>NZ_JBRBUA010000012.1:0-67982 GCF_052826345.1 Brevirhabdus sp.
GCAGACCGTTCAAGACAAGGCACAAAATAGTGCCCTTATTTTGGCAACCGAGTAAGGGTTAGACCGTCTAAACATTCACGTTTTGTCCGCCGTTTTTTGGCGGATAAATCTAGGTAATTTACCCAATAAAAACAGACACCTCCGGTTTCTTGCAAATCCGTGTACACCGGTTCGATTCCGGTACTCGCCTCCATCCTCTTTCCATGATTTGAATCGCTGCGTCAGGTGCGCGATTTTGCTGCGGGTCGCGGCCTGTGGCAGACCGCGCGGGATGGTGGCGCGTGTTGGCCGCGGCAGGTGGAGGAGGATGATGTCCAAAAGCGTGAAGCGTGTGGAGAAGGCGGCGCGCGGGGCGGGGCTCTCGATCTCGGTACGGCGCATGGCCGAGGGCACCCGGACGGCACAGGATGCCGCGGCGGCCTGTGGCTGCGACCTGGGCCAGATCGTCAAGTCTATGGTGTTCGAGGGGGCCGAAAGCGGCGCGTTGAAGCTGTTGCTGATCAGCGGCGCGCATGAGGTCGATCTGTCGCGGGCGGCGGGGCTGTTCGGGGAGGGCCTTGCGCGCGGACCCCAGGCGGGTTCGTGCGGAAACGGGCTTCGCGATCGGTGGCGTGGCGCCGATCGGGCATCTGTCGGAAATAGAGACATGGATGGATGCAACGCTGCTTTCCCATGATCTGGTGTGGGCGGCGGCCGGAGCGCCCGATGCTGTCTTCTCCGTCGCGCCGGCGGCGCTGATGGAGGCGAGCGGCGCCAGAAAGATAAACCTGGCCGACATGCGCTGATGGGTGGCCTGTGGCCCGCGTCAGCCCGCGGTCCGCGCCCGTGATCGCCGCGCCGCACGGCGCCCTTGCGGTGTGCCGACCGGCTTCCCCGGCCTGTGCCGCTGTCGTGGAAAGGTCACGCGCGGGCGCGGGTGCATGGCGCGCCGGGGGTTGGACGTTGCCCTGTTCTTCGCCTTGTGGCATGTCCCTAGCAACGCAACTGGACAGGGTGCAAGCGCTCCATGCCGAACTTCGCCGCACGCCGCACAATGATGGTGGACACGCAGGTCCGCCCCTCCGATGTCACCAAATTCCCGATCATCGACGCGATGCTCTCGGTCCCGAGGGAGCTTTACGTGCACAGCGCGCAGCGCGAGATCGCCTATATGGGAGAAAATATCGAGATTGCCCCCGGTCGCGTGATGCTGGAGCCGCGCACCCTGAGCAAGATGCTGGATGTTCTGAACATAGAGCCGGACGATGTGGTGTTGGACCTGGGCTGCGCGATGGGCTATTCCACCGCGGTCATGGCGCATCTGGCGCAGACCGTCGTGGCGGTGGAGGAAGACCCCGACACCGCGAGGGAGGCGCAGGCGCTGCTGTCCGAGCAGGGCGTCGACAACGCCGCCGTGCTGGAGGGGCCCCTGGCCGAAGGTGCGGCGCGGCACGGGCCCTATGACGTGATCTTTCCGCAAGGCGCGGTCGAGGTCGTGCCCCCCGCCTTGCTGGAGCAGTTGAAGGAGGGCGGCCGCATCGGCTGCATCTTCATGGAAGGCGCGCTGGGCGTCGCGCGCGTCGGGCACAAGATCGACGGCCATATCACCTGGCGCTTCGCGTTCAACGCCTCGGCGCCGGTATTGCCGGGGTTCGTGCGCAAAGAGGCGTTTACCCTCTAATAACAATAAACGTGTTTCATGCAGGCGGGACTTGGTACGATGATTTTCAGAGTTTTCAGGAAAACCACTTTGCTGGCCGGTGTCTTCGTGCTCGGCGTCACGTCGGCGGGCGCGGAAACGCTGACCGATGCGCTGGTCGCGGCCTATCGCAACAGCAACCTGCTGGAGCAGAACCGGGCCCTGCTGCGGGTCGCGGACGAAAATGTCGCGCAGACGGTCGCGGGTCTCAAACCCATCCTCAGCTACATCAGTTCGGCGCAGGCGACCTCGCCAAAGACGGGTCGCAACCGGGTGGTGGTGTCGGCGGGCCTGTCGGCGGAATGGCTGCTTTACGATTTCGGCGCCACGCAACTGCGCGCCGAGGCGCAGAAGGAAACCGTGCTGGCCACCCGTCAGGCGCTGATCGACATCGAGCAGGGCGTGCTGCTGAACGCGGTGCAGGCCTATATGAATTATCGCCGCGCGCAGGAATTCGTGGCGCTGGCGCAAAGCAACACCACGTTGATCACGCGCGAATTGCGCGCCGCCAACGATCGGTTCGAGGTGGGCGAGATCACGCGCACCGATGTTTCCCTGGCGCAGTCGCGTCTGGCGGAATCGCGCGCCAATCTGGTCAGCGCGCAGGGCCAGCTGGCCGATGCGCGGGAATTCTACCATTTCGCCGTGGGCCGCTACCCCGGCAAGCTGGCGCCGCCGCCGCGTGCGCCGCAGACCGCCAAATCGCAGGCCGCCGCGCGTGCCATCGCGGTGCGCACGCATCCCAACGTCAAGCAGGCCCAGCATGAGGTCTCTTCCGCCGAACTGTCCGTCGCGCGCGTGGAGGCGTCGATGAAGCCGCGGATTTCGGTGCAGGGCAGCTTCAACAAGAGTTCCGCCTCCGCGGCTTACAACAAGTCGGTGTCGCTGAACGTGAACGCGCCGATCTATCGCGGCGGGGCGCAGACCAGCAGCTACCGCGCCGCCTTCGCCCAGGCGGAGGCCGCACGCTCCGGCCTCGGCCAGACGGTGCGCGCGATCCAGCAGGAGGTCGGTAACGCCTGGACGTCTGTTCAGGTGGCGCGCGCGCAGATTAACGCGTCGCAGGAACGTATCCAGGCCGCGCGCGTCGCCTATCGCGGTATTCGCGAAGAGGCGTCGCTGGGCGCGCGGACCACGCTTGACGTGCTGGATGCCGAGCAGGAATTGCTCGATGCGCAGAACAGCTTGATTTCCGCGCAGGCCGACGAATACATCGCGATCTATGCGGTGTTGTCGGCGATGGGTCTGCTGACGGTCGAGCATCTGAACCTCGGCGTCGAGACATATGATCCCACGCAATATTACAATCTGGTAAAGACGGCCCCGGCTTCGACCATTCGCGGCGACAAGCTGGACCGGGTGTTGCGGGCGCTGGGCAAAAAGTAACAATCGTCACTATCTGTTGTGTGAAAACTGGCGGGGGGCTACACTCCCTGCGAGGTTATGAGGGCGTAAAAAATGTCGGATGCCGCAAAGCAGGCTGCAAAAGAAGACGTATTGTCATCCATCAGGCGTCTGGTCGCAGATGATAAACCGGCCCCCGGACCCGGTTCCGCGCGGGAGCGGAGAGAGCCGACATTCACCACCTCGGCCCGCGCCGATGCGCGACCGGCGGGTTTCCGCAAACCCTCCGACGAGGCCGCGGGCGGTGCGGAAACCCTCGACGGTTCCACGCCTTCCGCGCGGGCGGAGCGGTTTCGCCACGCATCGACGACCGATCATGCGCGTCGGCCGCTCGACTTGTCGCCGCTGGCCGTCACGCCCGACACGCCGTCCGCCGACAGCGATGCGGCCGAGGGCGCAGGCGATACACCACCTGCGGCGGACGACGCGACGGACAGGGCGACGGACAGGGCGGCGGCAAGGGATGCGCTCGTCCTGACGCCCGATTTCCGCGTCTCGCCGCGCCCCGAGGACGCCCCTTCGGCGAAGGCCGCACGCGAAGCCGATCCCTCGACCGACCCCCTCGCGGATCTGGGGCCGCTGCGGGTCGAGCCGTCGACCAAACCGGCCCGAGAGGGCGATGCGTCCTACTTTCAGATGGACGGCACGATTCCGTTTTCCGACCCCGAGCTGATCCCGCTGCCCAAATTCCTCACCAGTCGCCGCGCCGCCGTCGCCGACCGCGAAGGTCGCAGCACGCTCGACTGGCAGGATGACGCGGCAAAGCCCGCCGCCTCGACACCGTCGTGGTTCCACGTCCCCGAGGCCGCCATCGAGGAAGCGCGCCGCGAGGAAGAGCGTGACCACCGGGAGGGCATGGAGGAGGCGGCGGCTGCCGCCCGCCCGGCGCCCGGTGCCGCCGATATGGACAAGGCCGATTTCGACATGGCGAATTTGGATCTGGCGGACCGGGATAGCGCGGGGGCAGAGCCCGCCGCGCGCGGAAAGGCCCGGCAGTCGGATGACGGCCGTGATGCCCCCTACATCGATCGAACTGCCGCAGAGGCGGAGGCTGCCCCGTTCCGCGAGACCGGGCAGACGACCCCGCATGCCTCCTTCTATGAGGACGAGCATTACGAGCCGCCGTTTAAGGACATGGTGTCCGGCGACGATCTTCTGCTTGCGGCGATGGAGCGCGCGCTGGAGGAGGGCGATTCAGAAGAGCGTGCCCATGCCGCGCGCGGGGATACAGTCGACCCCGATCTCGACAATCCCACAGAGGAGGCCGATGTGGCCGAAGATGTCGACGACCAGGATCGTTTCGCCGTGCTGGAAGACACGGTCCTCGACGAAGACGGGCTGAGGGAACTCGTTGCCACGCTCGTGCGGGAGGAGCTTCAAGGTGTTCTGGGCGAACGGATCACGCGGAACGTGCGCAAGCTCGTCCGGCGTGAAATTCACCGCGTTCTGGCAAGCCGCGATTTCGAATAACGCGCGGCGCAGCCTGCCCCGGGGCGCGCGAGTGGCCGCTGCCCCGTCATGAACACGCCCGCGCATCTTGTGCTGGGTCTGGCCTTTTTCGGGCGTCGCGGTCGCCCGCGTGTCAATCTGGGCGTGCTGGCCGGGGGGCTGGCGCCCGATTTATCCCTTTTCGCACTGACCGGCGTATCGCTCTTCGTGTTGGAAATTCCCGCCGATCGGGTCTTCGGCACGCTGTATTATTCCGACGGCTGGCAAGCGGTCTTTGCCGTGGACAATTCCTTTCTGCTTTGGGGGGCGGGGCTGGCGGTCGCGTTCTGGCGCGGGGCGCTGCCCTGGATCAGCTTTGCGCTGTCGGGCCTGCTGCATCTGTTGGCCGACTTCCTGCTGCACGGGCGCGACGCGCGTGCGCAGTTCTGGCCCCTGAGCGACTGGAAGTTCTCGAGCCCGGTCAGCTATTGGGACCCGAGCCGATACGCGGGCATCGTCGCCCCGCTGGAGGTGGGGGTCGTCCTCCTTGCCGCGCTGTTCGTGTTTTGGCGGCACGGGGCGCTATGGGTGCGGGTGACGGCCGTGGCACTCTGCCTGGCCGAGGTGGCCAGTCTGCGCCACTGGCTCCATTTCATGAGCTGAAGCCAGATCCGGGGCGCCAGGCCCCAGGCTGCGTCGGCGCAGAGGGTCAAGCGGGTGGCATGAATCGGAAAGGGCACACCCGGCGGGTGTGCCCTTTCCGATACCGAACCCGTTTTCGGGATCAGGCCGCTTCGGCTTGTTGGCTGCGGCGTTCGCTTTCTTCGCGCGACAGCGCCACGGAGGTCCGCACACCGTTCTGTACGAAGCTCATCAGGCCCGTCACCACGCGTTCGTTGGGGTCGATGCCCGCGCAGGACAGGACCTCGCGCCCATCGCGCGACCGCGCCCAGCGGGCGATCTGCTCGGGGCCGTTGCCGTATTTCTTGTCATCGGCGATAGCATCATCCAGGGCGGCCAGAACCACGGCGGCAAAGAGTTTGCGCGACCGCTGACCCTGCTCGTAGTTGAATGCTGTGCCGTCAACGAAATCAATCATCTCGTTTCCTTATTATTGCTCTTGCGATTTTGGCGTGAGGCCGTTTATGACGCGTTTCCACTGATTCTGTGTCCCTAATTAGGAATGGCAGTCATGCGCGTCATGCATAGCTCTCGGTGAGGTCACACTGTATCTAGTCACCTTGCCAGGGGCTTTCCTGCCAGATATAGGTGCCGTCAATCTCCTATCAACCTTTTGCCCAGGTTTCGCCTTAATGCCCAAGATAAACGGAAATGAAATTCGCCCCGGAAATGTCCTCGAACACAGCAACGGTCTCTGGGCCGCGGTCAAGGTCGATCACGTCAAGCCGGGCAAGGGCGGTGCCTTTGCGCAGGTCGAGCTGCGCAATCTGCGCAACGGCTCCAAGTTGAACGAACGCTTCCGTTCCGCCGACAAGGTCGAGCGCGTGCGGCTGGAGCAGAAGGATCAGCAGTTCCTCTACGAAAGCGACGGGATGCTGGTGTTCATGGACACCGAAACCTACGAACAGATTGAACTGCCTGCCGAAATTCTGGGTGAGCGGCGTCCTTTCCTGCAGGACGGGATGACCATCCACATCGAGTATTACGAGGCCGAGGCGCTCAACGCCACGTTGCCGCAGAAGGTGACCTGCAAGGTGGTCGAGACGGAGCCGGTGGTCAAGGGCCAGACCGCCGCCAACAGCTTCAAGCCCGCGATCCTCGACAATGGCGTCAAGGTCATGGTGCCGCCCTTCGTGGGGCAGGACGAGGACATTGTGGTCAACACCGAAACGATGGAATATTCCGAGCGCGCGTGACGTCGCGTCGTCAATCGTGGCACATCGATGAAAGCGCGGGCAGGGGCCCGCGCTTTTTCATGTCAAAAGCGTGACCGTGGCGTCGGCGGCGCGCATTTCGCCCTCTGTGCGGTCGAACCGCAGATAGGCGAGGCCGCGCCCTTCGGCCTGGGTGAACAGCGTGCCCGCCGCGCGCCCGTCGGCGGCGGTGACAGGGGTGGCTACGGGCACCTGCGCGGAAACCGCGACGCGGCGCAGGCCCTTGCGCAGCTGGGTCTTGTGTTTCATCCGCGCGGTGACCTCCTGCCCGACGTAGCAACCTTTGCGGAAATCGATGCCGTTCAGCCGGTCCAGGCCGAATTCCAGCGGAAAGCTGTCATTCGCCACCAGCTCGACCCCCGCGCGCGGGATCGCGTGTTCCACGCGCAGCGCGTCCCAGTCGATGGGTCCGGCATCAGTCAGGCCGGGGGCCGCGTCCTCATGATAAAGGCGCCAGCCCAACGCCGGGTGGCGCGGGTCGTGCAGCGCCCGGGCAGGGGGCTCGCCCAGGCCGCGCTGCACCGAAATGCCGGTTGCCACAAGGCTGACGTCGGCGCGCAGCTTGTACATCGTCAGCCGCCGGATGAGGTCGGGCGCCAGTGCTGCCGCCACATCGAGCAGCAGGCGGTCCGGCTCCGTCTTCAGGAAGAAGTCGGCCAGATACTTGCCCTGCGGCGTCAGCAGCGCGGCATAGCTCAGCCGGTCCGGCGTCGCGGGCGCATCGTTGGTGACCAGCCCGTGCAGAAATTTCACCCGGTCGGCGCCTTCGATCGCGATCACCTGTCGGTCGTTGCTCATAGGTAGCATTCCTTTTTCCCGCGGGGCTAATATAGGGATGCCACCGACCAGCGAAAGCCCGTTCCATGCGCGCACCGATCTCTGTCATCATTCCCACGCTCGACGCGGGGGCGGCGCTGGGGCCCACGCTGGCCAGCCTGGGCGAGGGGCTGGAAGCGGGCCTGATCCGCGAGCTCATCTTCACCGACGGCGGGTCGTCCGACGCCACGCTGGCCATTGCGGCATCGGCCGGGGCGCATGTGATCAACGGCGCGCCGGGGCGCGGCGGGCAGTTGCGGCGCGGCTGTCAGGCGGCGCATGGCGACTGGTTTCTGGTGCTGCACGCCGATACCGCGCTATCGCCGGGCTGGAGCACGGTCGTCCTGGCCTATCTGTGCGAGAGGCGGACCGATCGTGCGGCGTATTTCCGTCTGGCGTTTCGCGATGGCGGGCGGGCGGGGCGTATCGTGGCGGGCTGGGCCAATCTGCGCAGCGCGCGCGCCGGATTACCCTATGGCGATCAGGGGCTGCTGATCCATCGGGATCTTTATCACGAGGCGGGCGGCTATCCCGACATCCCGCTGATGGAGGATGTGGCCATCGCGCGCGCGCTGCGCGGGCGGCTGACGGTGCTGGGGGCGACCGCCAGTACCAGCGCGCGCCGCTATCTCAGCGAAGGGTGGCTGCGCCGCGGGGCGCTCAACCTCGGCCTTCTTGCACGCTACCTGACGGGCACCCCGCCCGAGCGTCTGGCGCGCGCATATACGCGCCGCCGCTGATCACGCGCCCTCGATCTGGAGCCTGTGCAGATCGGCATAGATGCCGCCGCGCGCCAGCAATTCGTCATGCGTTCCCTGATCCACGACGCGGCCGCGGTCCATCACCACGATCTTGTCGGCCTTTCGCACCGTCGAAAGCCGGTGCGCGATCACCAGCGTCGTGCGCCCCTCGCTCAGCCGGTCGAGGGCGGCCTGAACGACGGCTTCCGACTGCGCGTCGAGCGCGGAGGTCGCCTCATCGAGCAGCAGCACGGGGCGGTCGCGCAGCAACGCGCGGGCGATCGCCACGCGCTGGCGCTGTCCCCCCGACAGGTTGGAGCCGCGCGGCCCGGCGGGACTGTCGAGCCCCAGATCCAGCTTGGGCAGGAAATCGACGACATGGGCAGCCTCGAGCGCGGCCTGCAGCCGCTCTTCGCTCACGTCGGAGCGGCCCAGCAGGATGTTTTCGCGGATCGACTCGTCAAACAGCATCGCATCCTGCGCCACGACCGAAAACTGGCCGCGCAGCTGCGCCAGATCGAGTGTCTGCACGTCCACGCCGCCGATGCGCACTTCGCCCGCGCTGGCGTCGACCAGTCGGGTCAAGACGTTGAAAACCGTGCTCTTGCCCGCGCCCGAGGCCCCGACCAACGCCGTGGTCTTGCCCGCTTCGGCGGTAAAACTGGCCCCCGCCAGCACGGGCAGGTCGCCGTATTGCAGATGCACGTCGTCCAGCGTGATTTCCGGCAGCCCGTCCGGCAGGGCGCCGGGGCGGGGCGGGCTTTCCAACGTGGGGCGCGTCATCAGAATCGCGCGGATGCGCTCGATCCCCGAGGCCGCGACCTGCCACAGGCCGCTGACCGCGCCGAGCCTGCGGATCGGATCGAACGTCAGCGCCATCGCGGTGAAGAAGCTCATGAACTCGCCGACGGTCTTTTCGCCGTCGATGATTTCCCGCCCGCCGTAGATCAGCACACCCAGAAACCCTATTCCGGTGGCGATATCGACCAGGCTGGGCACCATGGCGCGCCAGAAATTGGCGCGCAGTTCATGCCCGACCTTGTCGCCGATCAGATCGGAATAGCGGCGGGCCTGATACTCCTCCAGCAGGTTCAGCTTGATCGGGTTGATGCCGTGGAAGACCTCGTCGAGGCGGGTCGACATCTTGGCGTTCAACTCCTGCACGCCGCGCGCGTTGCGGCGCACGAACCGCTGCGCAAGCTGCGCGGGCAGCATGATCAGCGGCGCGCCCACCAGCGCCACCAGCGTCCAGCGCCAGTCCACCCACAGCGCCACCGAAAAGAGCGACACGAGCGAGACGAGATCGCGCCCGGCGCCCGCGATCAGCGCGTTCCAGATCTGCGCCACGCTCAGCACATCCGACTGCACGCGGCTGATCAGATATCCGGGGGGGTTCTTCTGATGATAGACGGTATCCAGCGCCATGAGATGGCCCAGCAGATCCTTCTGGATGTCGCGCATGGTGAATTGCGACACCCGCGCCATGATGACCTTTTGCGCGACGCTGGTGAAGGCGCGGATCAGGAAGATGGCGAAGATCGCCATGCCCACCCACCACAGCGCATTGGTGTTGCCCTGTAGGAAGACCGTATCGAACATCGGCTTGAGCATGTAGCTGAGCGCGCCCAGCATGCTGCCTTCGACCGACATCAGGATCAGCGCCAGCACCATCCAGCCGGTATGCGCGCGCAGGTATCTGTGCCACAGCCAGCCGAACAGCTGCCGGTCGGTCGTGGGGTCGGGATGATGCTCGCTCATGTGCGCCCGCTTTTCCGTTTGCGCCGGGCCCGATGCTCGGCAAAGCGCACCGTCAGAACCTCGGGGTCGTATTCGTGCCGCACCCAGTCCTCCAGCCCGACGCCGGTTTCGGCGTGCCGTTCTGCAAAGCTGTCGAAAAGTGCGTCGATGATGCCGGTCTTGGTCCAGCGCAGGTGGATGTAGCGCAGCCCCAGGTGCCGCCGCGCGCGGTCCAGCGGCTCGCCCTCGAAGATCACCAGATAAAGGACCGCCGCCAGCGACGTGCGGTCCGCGCCGGATTTGCAATGCATCAGGAACGGCCTGTCGATCCGGCGCATGATGTCGATCAGCTCCACCAGGCGTTCGCGGTAGGGGGCCTCACGCGCGCGGATGGGCAGGTCGATCAGGGTCAGTCCCAGGGCCTCGCAGCTTTCGCGCTCGAACAGGTAGGGGCTGTACTCGGTTTCGCCGCGCAGGTTCAGCACGGCACGGATGCCCTTGTCGCGCAGCTTGGCCAGCCGCGCGTGGCCCGGCTGGTTGGATCGGTAGACCCCTTCGGCCACACGGTCGAAATTGCTCCACCAGCTGCGCAGGAACGCATGATCGAACAAATGATAGTGCCACTTGAGCGACCGCCGCACCGCGGGCGAGGAAATGTCCTCTCCGGCCTTCGGCGTCCTCAGCCGTCTTTCGATGGATTTCAGGGAGGGCACGCGAAAGATCACTCAATTCCAAAGGGAGCGGCGGAGCGGGAAACCGGGTCGCCATCACCATCGACAGCAGGCCCTGCGACCGCCGGACAAGGCCCGACCGGGTGTAGGTGGAAACCCGGCCGCTGACAAGCCCGCCGACGGCGGCGCCGTGGCGGAAGGGCGGGGCGGAAGGAAGGGGCCGAAGGACGGGGCGGCCGCAATTGACCTTGCCCCGCCCCGGACCTAATGCTTGGCAGCGGGAGGGGACGGCATGACTTTGGCTCAAGGAAGAGAATACCTGGCGATCCCCGGGCCCTCGGTGATACCCGACCGGGTATTGCGCGCCATGCACCGCGCCTCGCCCAACATCTACGCAGGCGAATTGGTGGACATGGTCGCGGGCCTGACGCCCGATCTGAAGGCGCTGGCGCGCACCCGTCACGATGTGGCGATGTATATAGCCAACGGGCACGGCGCCTGGGAAGCCGCCCTCGCCAACACCGTAACCGAAGGCGACCGGGTGCTGGTCCTGTCCACGGGCCGCTTTGCCGAGGGCTGGGGCGAAGTCGCCCGCATCCTGGGCGCCGATGTGCAGACCCTGGATTTCGGCAAACGCGCGCCCGTCGATCCGCAGCAGCTCGAAGAGGCCCTGCGCGAAGAGGGCGCGCGCGGCATCGCGGCCGTGCTTTGCGTGCAGGTCGACACCGCAAGCAGCGTGCGCAACGACATCCCCGCGATCCGGGCGGCGCTGGATGCGGCCGGGCACGATGCGCTTCTGATGGTCGATTGCATCGCCTCCTTCGGATGCGAAACCTTCGAGATGGACGCCTGGGGCGTCGACGTCATGGTGACGGGGTCGCAAAAGGGGCTGATGACCCCGCCCGGCATGGGCTTCGTGTTCTTCAACGACAAGGCCGCGCGTCGGGGCCACGATATCCGGGTCGCCTCGAAATACTGGGATTGGCAGCTGCGTGCCCGCCCCGAGGTGTTCTATGAATATTTCGGCGGCACCGCCCCCACGCATCATATCTACGGCCTGAGAGAAGCGCTCGATATGATTGCGGAGGAGGGCGTGGAAAAGGTCTGGGCGCGCCACGCCACGCTTGCCCGCGCGATCTGGGCAGCCGCGGAGGTCTGGGGCCAGACTGCGGGCCAGGGCGCGGGCCAAAACGGGGCGATGGAACTGAACATAGCGGAACCCGCCTGCCGCAGCCATGCGGTGACCGCGCTGCGGCTCGGCGCGCCGAACGGGACTGCGCTTCGCGACTGGCTCAGCGATCGGACGGGCGTGACGCTGGGGATCGGCCTTGGCATGGCCGCGCCGGGCGATCCGGCCTGGCACGGGTTTTTCCGCATCGGGCACATGGGCCACGTCAACGCGCATATGATCATGGGGGTTCTGGGAACGATCGACGCGGGGCTCAAGGCGCTTGCTGTGGACCACGGTGCCGGGGCACTGGATGCGGCCAGCGCGGTCGTCGCCACCGCCTGAGCCGCTCGGCGCGGGCTCAGCCTGTCGGGGGCGTTTGATCGCGGGCTGTTCGCAGCGCCTCGGGCAGGGCGGCGGCAAAGGCATCCAGATCGGCGGGCTTGCCGCAGCTGACGCGGATGGCGCGGTCCTGGGGGGCGACGAAGGGCATCCGCACGAAGATCCCCCTTTCGATCAGCGCCGCCACGACCGCGCGCGCAAAGGCGCCATCCCGTCCGCAGTCGATCGTCACGAAATTCGTGGCCGAGGGCAGGGGGGTCAGCCCGTTGTCGCGGGCGATGGCGCCGATCCTGTCGCGCGCGGCCGCGACCTGCGCCTGCACCTCGCGCAGATAGGCCTGATCGTGCAGCGCGGCCAGCGCGCCCGCCTGCCCGATCCGCGCCATGGCGAAATGATTGCGGATCTTGTTGAACCCGGCCAGCGTTTCCGGGGCGCCGATGGCATAGCCCACCCGCGCGCCCGCCATGCCGTAGGCCTTGGAAAACGTGCGCATCCTGATCACGTTGGGCGCACCGACATCCAGAGGCGGCGCCGTGCCTTCGGGGGCCAACTCGATATAGGCCTCATCGAGGATCAGCAGGCTGCCGTCGGGGATGCACCGCAGCTTTCCGGCCAGGGTGGCGCCGTCGTGCCAGCTGCCCATCGGATTGTCGGGATTGGCGAGATAGATCAGCTTCGCACCGACCTCGGCGCCCTTGGCGAGCAGCGCGTCCACGTCCTCGTGATCGCCGCGGAACGGCACCTTGTGCAGCTGCCCGCCGTAGCCCATCACATGGTAGTTGAACGTCGGATAGCCGCCGTCGGATGTCACCACCGGATCGCCAGGCGCCACGGTCAGGCGCACCAGATAGCCCAGCAACCCGTCGATGCCCTCTCTGATCACGAGGTTTTCGGGCGCGATCGCGTGATGCGCGGCCAGCGCCTGTCTCAGATCGTGGTTCTCGGGATCGCCGTACATCCAGCATTCCGCGGCCGCACGTTCCATCGCGCGGATCGCCCGAGGTGATGGGCCGAACACGCTTTCATTCGCGCCAAGACGCGCCACGAAAGGCGCGCCGCGCGCGCGCTCCTGCGTTTCGGGTCCGACGAACGGGACGCTGTCGGGCAGGCTGCGGGTGAGGTCGGTAAATCTGGGTCCGGTCATGGGCCAACACAACCGCAAACGCGCGTCGGGGGCAAGGCGTCAGTCGGTGGGCAGCGCCCCCGATCCAGCCTGGACCGGGGGGCCTTCCAAATGGGCGGTCATCGGCGTCCCCGCCTGTACCGCGAGATCATCGTCGCAGCCCGATCTTTCCAAATGGTTTAAATATCCATGCCTCCGGCGGGGATATTTTCGCCATCTGGAAAGGGTCAGTCCAGTTCGGCCAGGCGCGCATGGGCGGCGCGCATCTTTTCGGCCTCTTCTTCCTTCAGGGCCAGCTGATCGCGGGTATCCTGCACGACCTCTTCGGGGGCGCTGGCGACAAATTTGGGGTTGTTGACCCGCGCGCGCATGCCGCCCATTTCCTTTTCCAGCTTGCCCAGCGTTTTTTCCAGCCGCTCCTTTTCCGCGGCCACGTCGATGATTTCCGCCAGTGGCAGGCAGAAGGTACCGCCCTCCACCGCGATGGTGGCCGACCCCTTGGGCGCATGTTCGGCCCGGGTGAGGCTGTCGATCCGCGCCAGGCGCATGATCAGCGCCTCGTTGCGGGTCCAGGCGGACTGGCCCGCGGCATCGAGGTCGAGTTGCAGCATCGAGATCTTGGCACCGGCAGGCACATGCATTTCGCCGCGCAGCGAACGCACCGCGTCGATCAACGAGATGACCCAGCCCATTTCGCGGTCGGCCTCGGGGCTGGCCAGATCGGCGGCGCGGTCGGCGGGCCAGTCGGCGAGCGCCAGCATGCCGTCGCGGGGGCCGGTGGTGGCCCAGAGTTCCTCGGTGATGAAGGGCATCATCGGGTGCAGCAGGATCATGCATTGGTCGAGCACCCAGCGCATGGTGGTGCGCGTTTCCGACAGCACCTCGGGATCTTCGGAAAACAGCAGCGGTTTCGCGAATTCCACGTACCAGTCGCAGACCCGTCCCCAGACAAAGCTGTAAAGCACGCTGGCCGCATCGTTGAAGCGGTAGGCCGCCAGCGCCGCATCGACATCCTCGCGCGCGCGAGCGGTCTCTCCGACGATCCAGGCGTTGACGGTCAGCGCGGGGCGGGGGGCAGCCGTGACGGGGGCAGTTCGAACACGCCGTTCATCTCGGCGAAGCGCGCGGCGTTCCACAGCTTGGTGCCGAAGTTGCGATAGCCCGCGATGCGCGCGGTCGACAGCTTCAGGTCGCGGCCCATCGCGGCCATGACGGCCAGGGTGAAACGCACGGCATCGGCGCCGTATTCGTCGATCAGCTCCAGCGGGTCCAGCACGTTGCCCAGCGACTTGGACATCTTCTTGCCCTTCTCGTCGCGGACGAGCGCATGGACGTAAACCGTATGGAAAGGTTTCTCTCCTACGACTGCATATTGCATCATCATCATGCGGGCGACCCAGAAGAAGATGATGTCAAAGCCGGTCACAAGAACGGAGGTCGGGAAATACTTCGCGTAGGCCTCGGTATCCTCGGGCCAGCCGAGCGTGCCGATGGGCCAGAGGCCGGAGGAGAACCAGGTGTCGAGGACGTCGGGGTCGCGGTAGACTCCGTAGCAAAGCTGATCGTTATCGTTAAAAAACGGCCCTGCATCTTGAGGCTCTACTTCGCAAACCAACACATCCTGGTTCAACCGCCCCTCAACATATGAACGAATCTCGTTCCTAAGGCTTTCGAACGAAGACCCGCAAAACCTCTTTTGCTCATCACCTACCACGAGGAGATTCAGCATAAATGATTTGTCAGCCTTGGTGATTGGGTCGAAACGCTCAAGCGAGCCGTCGGGTATTTTGAGTGTTGGCCCATACCACACCGGAATCCGGTGCCCCCACCACAGCTGGCGGCTGATGCACCAGGGCTCGATATTCTCCAGCCAGTGGAAATAGACCTTCGCGTCGCGTTCCGGCAGGATCTTTGTGCCTTCGGTGGAGCCCTCGGGCCGGTCCTGACCCTTGCGCACGGCCTCCAGCGCCGGGCCCACGATCTTGTCGGTATCGACGAACCATTGGTCGGTCAGCATCGGCTCGATCACCACCTTGGAGCGGTCGCCGAAGGGTTGCATGATCGGCTTGCTCTCGACCAGCGGCACGAGGGCGAGCTCCGGCGGCGTGGCGCCTTGCTCAAAGCTGTCGGTTGGCGCCCCGTCCTGCGCGCCGCCCTTGGGCGGTTTCGACGCGGCGGAGGCGCGGCCAAGACGCGGATCGCTCTCCGGCACCATCACCGCCAGCCCCTCGGCGGTGATGTCGGCCACCACACGCGCGCGCGCTTCGAAGCGGTCCAGCCCGCGATAGGCCTCGGGCACCAGGTTCATCGCGGCGATCTTCGCCTCGTCGAACTCTTCTTCGCCGCGGGCGATGCGGCCGGCGATCTCGGCTTCTGCGGCATAGGGGCGGCCGTCGGCGCGCATCGCGCCTTTGGTGTCCATCAGCGCGTACATCGGGATGTTGCCGCGCTTGGCCACCTGATAATCGTTGAAATCATGCGCGCCGGTGATCTTGACCGCGCCCGAGCCGAAATCCTTGTCGGGATATTCATCGGTGATGATCGGGATCAGGCGGCGGTGCTCTTTGGGGCCGACCGGAATTTCGCACAGCTTGCCGATGATCGGCGCGTAACGCTCATCCGAGGGGTGCACCGCGACCGCGCCATCGCCCAGCATCGTTTCTGGCCGCGTGGTGGCGATTGAGATATAGTCGCGGGTTTCGCGCAGGGTGACGGTGCCGTCCTCGTCCCGCTCGACGTATTCATAGGTCTCGCCGCCAGCCAGCGGGTACTTGAAGTGCCACATGTGGCCCGGCGTCTCGATGTTCTCGACCTCTAGGTCGGAAATCGCCGTCTCGAAATGCGGATCCCAGTTGACCAGCCGCTTGCCGCGATAGATCAGCCCGTCTTCGTACATACGCACGAAGACCTTCATCACCGCGTCATGGAAATTCGGCGCGCCGCTGCCGCGGTCCGGGTCGCCCGGGGCGCCGCCCATGGTAAACGCTTCGCGTGACCAGTCGCAGGACGCACCCAGCCGCTTCAGCTGGCCGATGATCGTGCCGCGCGACTTGACCTTCTGCTGCCAGACGCGCTCCACGAATTTCTCGCGGCCCATCTCGCGCCGGGTGCCTTCGCCGTTGGCGGCCATCTCGCGCTCGGTCACCATCTGGGTGGCGATGCCCGCGTGGTCGGTCCCCGGCTGCCACAGCGTGTCGAACCCGCGCATCCGGTGCCAGCGCACGAGGATGTCCTGCAACGTGTTGTTGAAGGCATGGCCCATGTGCAGGCTGCCGGTGACGTTGGGCGGCGGGATCATGATGGAAAAAGGCGCCGCGCCCGGTTTCGCGTTGGCCCCGGCCCGGAACGCGCCCGCGTCTTCCCAGGCTTTGTAGAGGCGGTCTTCGGCTTCGGTCGCGTTGAAGGTCTTTTCCATTGGCATAGCGGCATCCGTCAGCATTCAGGGTTGCCGTTCCTTAGCGATTCGACCGCCGAAGGGAAAGGGATAGCGCCACTGCGCGGGCGCGCGCCTGTGCGGCGCTAGCGCAGCAGCGGCACCCGCAGGCGGATGCGGCGGCGCTGTTCGCGTGGCAGGTGCCGGTTCAGCCGCGCGTTGACCACACCGAACAGCGTGATGACCGTCAGCGTCAGCAGCACGAAATAAAACGCCACGATCGGGTAGGGCACGAAGGGATTGAACGTCTTGTCGGCAAAGTAATTCGCGTAATAAAGCGCGTCGCCCTTTTGCCGCCAGGCGGGGAATCCCGAAAAGAACACCAGCGTGGTGGCGTGGAACAGAAAGATCGCCTCATTCGTATAGGCGGGCCAGGCCAGCCGCAGCATGGTGGGCCAGGTGATGCGGCGAAAGCGCGACCAGCCGGTCATGCCATAGGCGTCGGCGGCTTCCAGCTCTCCTTTCGGGACGGCACGCAGCGCGCCGTAGAAGATCTCGGCCGAATAGGCGGCGGTGTTGAGGAACAGCACGATCAGCGCGCCCATCCAGGCGCGGGTCAGCCACCGGGTTTCCGCCGTCAGCTCGACAAAGCCGAGGTTGATGTCGATGCCGACCTTGGGCAGCAGCACGAAGGTTTCATAGGCCAGAAAGAACTGGATGAAGAGCGGCGAGCCGCGGAACAGAAAGATGAACCATTCGCTGGGTTTGCGCAGCAGCGCGCGGGGCGAGGCCTTGCCCACCGCCAACGCGGTCGCCAGAAAGAACCCGGCCGTCAGCGCGAGCACGCCGAAGTAGATGTTCCAGATCATCCCCGATCCGATCAGGGTGAACTGTTCGCAAAGGGTGAAATCGCTGCGCGGCAGCAGCCGTTCGCCGATGCCGACCGAGCGCAGCGCATAGGCTTGAACCGTGTCCCAGCAGCTCATGCCGCACCGTCCAGCGCGCTGGCCTTGCGCTGTTGCTCGCCCGACAGGGTGGCCTGACCGTGCGATAGGCGGATCATCAGACGATCCAGGGCCACCTCCGACACGCGTGTCAGCAGCAGGTAGAACACCAAAAGCCCCAGGAAGTAATAAAGCCGCCAGTCCGGGTGCGGATAGGAAAAGGCGCCGGTCTTCATGCCGCCCAGTTCGCGCGCCCAATAGACGATATCCTCGACCCCCAGCAGGAACAGCAGCGGCGTGGCCTTGACCAGCACCATCCACAGGTTGGACAGGCCGGGCAGCGCATAGACCCACATCTGCGGCACCAGCACGCGGCGGAAGGCCTGGCGCGGCGTCATGCCATAGGCCTCGGCGGTTTCGATCTGGGCGCGGGGCACGGCGCGCATCGCCCCGTAAAGCACATTGGCGGCAAAGGCGCCGAAGACGATGGCAAAGGTCAGCACGGCCAGCGAAAAGCCATAGACCTCATGCACCCATTGCGGGCTGGAAGACAGCGGCAGCTTGGCGGCGGCGCAGACGACGAAATCATTGCCCTGCCGGATCGGCTGGTCCCAGTCGGGGCATTTGACCTGATGGCGCAGCCATTCGAACCCCTGATCCAGGGCGATGACGAAGAACAGGAAAAAGATGATGTCGGGCACGCCGCGCACCACCGCGATATAGGCCCGGCCCAGCCAGCGCAGCGGCAGGATCGATGAGCGCGCGGCCACCGCCCCCCCGAACCCCATCGCCAGCGCCACCGGCGCGGTGATGGCCAGCAGCAAGAGCACCGTGCCGAACGACGCGTAGAAGCCCAGATGCTTTCCGGTCGTCAGATAACACGACAGCCATTCGAAACCTTGAAGCGCAGACGGGTCGGTGCAGTAGGAAAACATCGCTCAGCCCTTGTGTTCGGTGTCGGCTGCGTCGGGTGACGGTTCGGCCCCGGCGCGTGCGCCGGGGCCGGAGGTATGTCCAATGGCCGGAAAAGCCCTATCAGAACGTGCGGGCGTCCTCGCCGAACCATTTCTTGATCAGCTCGTTCAGCGATCCGTCCTCCTTCATCGAGCTGATCGCGTCGTCCAGCTTGCCCTTCAGTTCCGTGTCCGATTCGCGCACACCGACACCGATGCCGCGGCCCAGCAGCACCTCGTCGCCGACAAAGCTCAGCTCGCCATTCGATTCCGCCACGATCGGCTCCAGGTACCCCTTGTCGGCCAGGATGGCGTCCGCCTCGCCATTGCGCACAGCGGCGAGCGATTCGTCGGGCGTGGCGAATTCCACCAGCGTCGCACCGGAAGAGGCGACATGGCTCGCCTGGATGGTGCCGGTCTGCGCCGCGATCACGGCGCCGTCGAGGCTCACATCCGCCGACAGCGCGGCGTAGGCGGACGGGTCGGGGGGGTAATAGGCCTGGGTGAAATCGATGACTTCATCGCGCTCGTCGGTGATCGACATGCCCGCGATGATCGTGTCGTAGTTCGACGACACCAGGTTAGGGATGATCGAATCCCAGTCGTTGGTCACCCATTCGCACTCCAGCTTGGCGCGGGCGCAAAGCTCGTCGCCCAGATCGCGCTCGAAGCCGTCGACCTCGCCGCTGTCGTTGATGAAGTTATACGGAGGATAGGCGCCCTCCGTACCCATGCGGATGGTCTTGGCCGCCACGCCGCCCGCGCCAAGCGCCAGGACGACCGCGGAAAGGATCAGTTTGTTCATGGTGTTGCTCCCAGGTTGATGGCGCTGTTTTATCAGGCTGACACAGTCGCGCTCAGAAACTGTCGCAGCCGGTCGGTCTGCGGATTGCCGAAGACCGAATCCGGGGGGCCCTGCTCTTCGATGCGGCCCTTGTGCAGAAAGACGACGTGATCGGAGAGATCGCGCGCCAGGCGCATGTCATGCGTCACGAGAATCATCGTGCGCCCTTCGGCGGCAAGCGCCTGGATCACCCGCACGACCTCCTGCTCCAGCTCGGGGTCGAGCGCGGAGGTCGGCTCATCGAACAGCAGCGCCTTGGGTTCCATCGCCAGGGCGCGCGCGATGGCGGCCCGCTGCTGCTGGCCGCCCGACAGCTGCGCGGGCCAGGCATCGGCCTTGTCGCCGATGCCGACCTTGTCCAGCAACTGCCGTGCGCGGGGCTCCACCGTCGCGCGTTGCTCGCCCAGCACGGTCAGCGGCGCCTCCATCACGTTCTGGAGGATCGTCATATGCGCCCACAGGTTGAACTGCTGGAACACCATCGCCAGATTGGTTCGGATGCGCAGGATCTGGGCGCGATCCGCCGGCTGACGTGCCGACCCGCGCCCGCGCCAGCGCACGGCCTCGCCCTCGAACAGGATCTCGCCCTGCTGGCTGTCCTCCAGCAGGTTAGCGCAGCGCAGCAGGGTGGATTTGCCTGATCCGGACGAACCGATCAGCGAAACCACATCGCCGCGCCGTGCCGCGATATCGACGCCCTTCAAAACTTCGAGATCGCCATAGGTTTTGTGCAGATCGCGAATCTCGATGACTGGTGCTTGGGTCAAATGGGGTCCGTGTACTGAAGCGTGGACGGCAGTAAGGGCGAGAAACGCGCGGATTGCAACGTCGATGTGGCGCGACCGGAACGGGCGACGCCGCGTTATCGACGCGAATGCAGCTGCGCGGGGGGCGATCAGCCCCCTTCGCGCTGCTCGACGCGCCGCCGGGCAAGATTGCTGTCCCGGTCGTTGACGCCAAGCAGGGAGGCGACAAGCCGCATCAGCGCATCCTCCTCATCTTCGCGGCTGCCGTCGGCAAGCACCACGCTCCACAGGGCTTCCATCACCGATTCGCGCTGTTCGTAGGCGACCGTATCCTTGATCGCCCGGGTGAACCGCACCGTGTCGGGGGCCTGCGCCTCCAGCGTTTCCGCGGCAGAGCGAAGCTCCTCCGCCTTCTGATCCGTCAGCCCGTAGCGCGTCTTCAACACACGGTCGATCCTGCGGATCTCGGCGGGCGCATAATCGCGATCGGATCGCGCGATGCGCACCAGCAGCGCGGCCAGCGCCAGACGCGCATCGTCTTCGCCAAGCGGCGCGGGGTCGGGCGCCGTCAGGCGCTTGAGGAAATCGGAAAACATGCCCTCTGGTATAGGCGATGCGCGCGCCGGTGCAAGGCCCGCCGGTGACACGCTTTATTGATTCCGCCCGCTTTCTTCTGGTCACAAATATCCCCGCCGGAGGCACGCGCCGCAGCCAAGGGCACCCGCGATCATACCAGCCGGGAAAACTCCGTCGCCGCGCGCACGAAATCGCGGAACAGCGGGTGCGGCGCAAAGGGTTTGGATTTCAGCTCAGGGTGGAACTGGACGCCGATATACCAGGGGTGATCGGTGGCCTCGACGATCTCGGGCAGGCGCCCGTCGGGGGACATGCCCGAAAAGACCAGCCCGTGCTTTTCCAGCTTTTCGCGGTATTTGATGTCCACCTCATAGCGGTGGCGGTGGCGTTCCTCGATCTCGGCGCGGCCATAGACATCGCGCACCTTCGATCCCTCTTTCAGGCAGGCGGCATAGGCCCCCAGGCGCATGGTGCCGCCCTTGTCGTCCAGGACGGTGCGGGCGATCTTCTGGTTGTCCTTGATCCATTCCGACAGGTGAAAGATCACCGGCTCGAATCGGCGTTCCCCGGCTTCGTGGTCGAATTCCTCGGATCCGGCGGTCTTCATCCCGGCCAGGTTGCGCGCGGCCTCGATCACCGCCATCTGCATTCCCAGGCAGATGCCCAGATAGGGGATCTTGCGGGTCCGGGCGAATTCGGCGGCCTTGATCTTGCCTTCGGTGCCGCGCTCGCCGAAGCCGCCGGGCACCAGAATGGCGTGAAAGCGTTCGAGATGCGGGGCGGGGTCCTCGCGCTCGAAGATCTCGGCGTCGATCCATTCGGCGCGCACCTTGACGCGGTTGGCCATGCCACCGTGGGTCAGCGCCTCGGCGATGGATTTATAGGCGTCCTCCAGCTGGGTGTATTTGCCCACGATGGCCACGCGCACCTCGCCTTCGGGGTTGAAGACGCGGTCCGCCACGTCTTCCCAGCGGCTGAGGTTGGGCCGGGGCGCGGGGGTGATCTGGAAGGCATCCAGCACCGCCTGATCGAGCCCTTCGCGGTGATAGGCCAGCGGCGCCTCGTAGATGGATTTCAGATCGGGCGCGGCGATGACGTCGCTTTTGCGCACGTTGCAGAACAGCGCGATCTTTTCGCGCTCCTTTTCCGGGATCTCCTTGTCGGACCGGCACACCAGGATATCGGGCGCGATCCCGATGGAGCGCAATTCCTTCACCGAGTGCTGCGTGGGCTTGGTCTTCAGCTCTCCGCTGGTGCCGATCCAAGGCAGCAGCGTCAGATGCATGAAGATGCACTGCCCGCGCGGCTTGTCCTGCGAAAACTGCCGGATCGCCTCGAAGAAGGGCAGCCCCTCGATGTCGCCCACGGTGCCGCCGATCTCGCAGAGCATGAAGTCGACCTCATCCTCGCCGATGGAGATGAAGTCCTTGATCTCGTTGGTGACATGCGGGATCACCTGAATGGTCTTTCCCAGATAGTCGCCGCGGCGCTCCTTCTCCAGCACATTGGAATAGATCCGCCCCGACGAGACGGAATCGGTCTGCCGTGCCGCGACTCCGGTAAAGCGCTCGTAGTGGCCTAGGTCCAGATCGGTTTCCGCGCCGTCGTCGGTGACGAAGACCTCGCCATGCTCGAACGGGCTCATCGTGCCGGGATCGACGTTGAGATAGGGGTCGAGCTTGCGCAGGCGGACCGAAAAGCCGCGCGCCTGCAACAGCGCACCCAGCGCGGCAGAGGCCAGCCCTTTGCCCAAGGATGAAACGACGCCGCCAGTGATGAAAACGAACCGTGCCATATGCTCGGTATCCCCCGTGAATTCTGGATTGAGGCACAACCGGCAAGGCCGGATCGCACAGTATCACGGGATTTGAGCTATAACGGATTCGGCCCGCACCCGCAAGCGGACCGCAACATGATGTTGTCGCCAGACGTGATTTCGCAAATCGTTGTGGCTTCAGGCCCCCGGCCGGGGCCCGCTTCGGGCGTGACGCCCGGCCCCCTTGCCGGGGCGGGCGCCCTATTCCGCGCGCGGTGGCGTCGAGGGCGCGTCGCTGGCAGAGGGCGGCAACAGATTGTCGCCCAGCGGATTCGGCGCCGGAGTGGGATCGGGGATCTGCACCGGGCTTTCGGTGGTCGGCACGCCCAGCCGGTCGACCAGCGACTGCCCGGCGGAATTCTGCGCGGCGAAGATCGTCAGGGTGATCGACGTGGCGATGAAGCCGATAGCCAGCCCCCAGGTGATCTTGCCCAGCGCCGTGGCCGCGGCCCGGCTGGACATGACGCCGCCACCGCCGCCGCCACCGCCCATGCCGAGCCCGCCGCCTTCGGAGCGTTGCAGCAGCACGACGCCGATCAGCGACAGCGCGAGAAGCAGGTGGATGACCAGAACGACGTTTTCCATAGACGGCAGCACTTTCCTTTTCGATGGGCCTATCTAGGCGGATGACCCACGCGCCGCAACCCTTTTGCGGACCCGCGGGTGCAAGCGGCGAAACGATGCCTTCGGCGAGGATATTTGCGCCATCTGGAAGCGGCTGTTTTCGGTTTCTTCCCGAAGGGCGCACCGCTATACGGGGCCGGGAGCGAATGAACGGGGTGAGACTTATGGCCAATGTGGTGGTTGTCGGCGCGCAATGGGGCGACGAGGGCAAGGGCAAGATCGTCGACTGGCTGAGCGAGCGTGCCGATGTCATCGCGCGCTTTCAGGGCGGGCACAACGCCGGCCACACGCTGGTCATCGACGGCAAGGTCTACAAGCTGAGCCTGCTGCCCTCGGGGATCCTGCGCCCCGGCAAGCTGGGCGTGATCGGCAACGGCGTGGTGCTGGACCCCTGGGCGCTGATCGCCGAGATCGAGAAGATCGAGGGGCAGGGGGTTTCGGTGTCCACCGAGAATCTGGTCATCGCCGAGAACACGCCGCTGATCCTGCCGGTCCACCAGGATCTGGACCGGATGCGCGAGGAGGCCGCGGGCGCCGCGCGCATCGGGACCACCGGGCGCGGCATCGGTCCGGCCTATGAGGACAAGGTCGGGCGGCGCACCGTGCGTCTGGCCGATCTGGCCGATGAGGCGACGCTGGACACGCGGCTGGACCGGCTGCTGGCGCATCACGACGCGCTGCGCCGCGGGCTGGGCGCCGCGCCGGTGGACCGCGCCGATCTGAAGGCGCGGCTGCTGGAGATCGCGCCCAAGGTGCTGCCCTTCGCCGCGCCGGTCTGGAAGCTGCTGGCCGAGCGCAAGAAGGCGGGCCAGCGCATCCTGTTCGAGGGGGCGCAGGGCGCGCTGCTGGACATCGATTTCGGCACCTATCCCTTCGTCACCTCATCGAACACGCTGGCGGGCATGGCCGCCACGGGCACCGGGCTCGGGCCGGGGTCGGTGGATTTCGTGCTGGGGATCGTCAAGGCCTATACCACACGCGTGGGGCAGGGGCCGTTCCCGACGGAGCTGGACGACGCCGTGGGCCGCCACCTGGCCGAGGTCGGGCGCGAAAAGGGCACCGTGACCGGGCGCGACCGGCGTTGCGGCTGGTTCGACGCCACGCTGGTGCGCCAGACCTGCACCACCTCGGGCGTGAACGGCATTGCGCTTACCAAACTGGACGTCCTCGACGGGCTGGAGGAGCTGAAGATCTGCGTTGGCTACGACCTGGATGGCACCCGGCTGGATTACCTGCCCACCGCCGCCGAGCAGCAGGACCGTGTCACACCGATCTACGAGACCATGCCCGGTTGGAACGAGAGCACCGCAGGCGCGCGCAGCTGGGCCGATCTGCCCGGGGCCGCGATCAAATACGTGCGCCGCATCGAAGAGCTGATCCAATGCCCCGTCGCACTGCTTTCGACCTCGCCCGAGCGGGAGGACACGATCCTGGTCACCGATCCCTTCGCCGACTGATGGCGGGCAAGGGCAAGACCGACGCTGACAGCCTTGGGCTGAGCTATCGCGCGCGGCGCCGCTGGGCGCTGGTGATCCTGCTGATCGGCCTGCCCGCCTATATCGTCACGGCGATCACCATCGTGGGCTGGCTGAACCGGCCCTCGTTCCTGGTCGAACTGGCGGTCTATGTCGGGCTTGGCGTGGTCTGGGCGCTGCCGTTCCGCGCGATCTTTCGCGGCATCGGCCAGCATGACCCCGACCGCCCCGAGGCCGATGGCGCAGACGCCGCGGATACCGCGCGCAGCGCCGATCGCCGGGATCAGCCGCCGCGCTGAACCGGGGCGTCGGGCGCCGTGATGACGATATCCATCGGTATGTCATAGGGTTGCGGATGAATGGTCTCGATCCGCGCCAGCTCGTATCCGACCCCGATCACAAGAGGTTTTTCCGTCATCGCCGCCAGCGTGCGGTCGAAGAAGCCGCCGCCGTAGCCCAGCCGGAAACAGCCGCGATCCACGCCCACCAGCGGGGACAGCACGACCGTCGGCACGACGCGATCGTCCTTCTCGGGGATCGGAATGTTCCACACGCCGCGCGTCATCGCGCAGCCGGGATGCCAGCGGCGAAAGATCAGCGGCCGCGCCTTTTCCTCGACCACGGGCAGCGCGACGCCGATTCCGCGTTCGGCCAGTCCGGTCATCCACGCTCTGAGGTCGGGTTCGCCCCGAAACGGCCAGTAAAGGCTGACGACCGTATCCGGGGCAATCGGCACCAGCCGGTCCAGATGGTCGGCGATCTGCTGGGCAAGGGCGGCGCGCTTCTCGGCGGGCAGGGCCAGGCGGGCCGCGATCAGGCGCGCGCGCTCGGATTTGCGGAACGCCGTCAGGCCGTCGGGGCCGGGTGCTGGTGTCTCTGACATGGGAGCAGCTTGCGGGAGCGAAGGCGCGGCGGCAAGGCCAAAGGCGTCATTCCCGGCGGCGGACGCGACACGGGCCCCCGCCCCGCACCTCGTCCGATCACGCGGACAGCCCGGCGTGATAGCCCGCCAGATGCGGTCGGCACGCGGAAAATTCCTCCAGCGGCGCGAGATAGGTTTCGGCGAGGGCGGCTTGCGCCTCGGCGTCAAGCGCGAGGCGCGAAAAGCCGGTTTCCGGCGCGAGATTGAGGCCGGAGCGAAACTCCTCGAACTCTGCGGGCGACATCGCCTCGAACGCGCGCCGGACGGTCCACATCTTGAAATTGCTGTTCACCACGGCAAAGGAGTCGCGTTCCTTGCGATGCTCCGGGCTGCTTTGATAGAGCGGGTTCCGTTCCATCAGGGCGATCAGTTTCTCGATCAGCGCATTGGTCGCCGCGCGGGTTTCGAGCCTGTCGTGTTCGGTGCGGTTATCGGCGAGCGCGCTGGAGGGGCGGTCTTCGGGCGCGGGAAGGCCGGTCAGTCGCTCATAGAGGGCCCAGAAGCCGCATGGATCGGCCTTGTAGTCCTCCATCGGCAGGACGATCGGCTCAAACCCGTTGGCGCGCCAGATTTCCAGGATGCGGTCGAGGCGCAGGTTGTCGAGCAACGGCTTTCGGAACGTCTCGAAATAGGCCTGAAGGGGCAGCGAGCCGCCGTATTTCACGTATTGCGCATGGCACGATCGGATCCAGTCCTTCGGATCGCGAAGCACCAGCAGCACCCGGTCCGACAGCGGTGCCAGCGTCGCGGCGATGAAGGCCTGCCGCTCGAGCGTGAGGTGGCGCGCCGTCTCGGGGATGTCTTCGGCGCAGCCAAAGAAGGTGAAGCATTCGTAGGACAGGATATTGGGCTTGTCCGCGTTCAGGTTGATGTCGATCCGGTGGTTCGCCGGATCGCGCGCGCCCGACAGGAAAGCCTGCGACAGGGTGTTCCCGGCGGCGAGGCCGTGAAAATAATTATAGCGATCGGACATCGCCCAGCGGCGTTGCAGCATCGTGGACAGGCATTTTCCGTGCCCGATGTGGATCAGGTCGAATTTATCCATCAGGCGGTCCTTTTCCGGTCAAGAACAGGCGGGCGGCAGGTGCGGCTGCCGCCGCTTGCGGCTGGCGCATGGATTGCGGTTCAGCCACCTGTGCTGAACGCGGGCCGGGCTGTCAATTCGGCGGGGTCCGCTTTTGCGGCTGTGTTCCCGAGCGGGCGCAGAATCGCCGCGGGGACCTGGTGAACCGTGCCGGGCGGGTGCGGTCCGCCGTTAACGCCGGGTCGAAAGGGCCGGGGTGCCAAGAAGAGGGGGGCAAATGCAAAAGGGCGGGGCCTTTCGGCGCCCGCCCTTGCTGGGTCCTGAGAGGTCCGGCTTACCCGGCCGCGCGCTCATCGTCGGGGATGAAGCGGCTGTCTTCGGAAATCGCGAAGCGGCCGCGCTTGAGCTTGCGGATGGTGCCGTTGCGCAGCAGCGTGCCGAAGGTGCGCAGCCCGTCCTCGCGGGAATATTCGCTCTCGCCGCGTGCCTGCTGCACATGCCCCATGATCTGCGGGCGGGAGAAATGCGGGCTGCCCTCGACGAAGGAGACATAGGCCGCAGCTGCTTCGAGCAGGTCGGGCAGGTCCGAGGCGCCGACCTCATCGGCGTATTCCTCAAAGCTTTTCGCGTTGTTCAGGGCGTCGCTGTGCTGCCGGTCGGACGCGGTGTCGCGCCCGGCGGTGGTGATGCGACGGCGTTGCAGCAGTTCGCGCGCGTGGTCCGACGGCTGGTCGATGCGCTGCTCGGACACCAGCACCAGCGGCGCGGGGCGCTTGCTGCGCATGTCGGGCACGGGGGTGGTGCCGACGACATCGGCCAGATCCTCGCGATAGGGCTGGGCCGCGTCCTTGTCCGCGTCGGGCCTGGCTTCGGAGCGTTCGGCGCGCGTGGCCGCGACCGCCGCCTTGAGGTGCGAGATCGAGTCGATGCGGCGGCGGGTGTCTTCGCCCTGCAGCCGGTCGTCGGTGGCCGCCATGATGCGCGCGACGGCAGCGTCGTCGTCGCTGTGCACGCTTTCCAGCGCTTCGCGGCCGGGGTGGTTTTCGGCGCGGCCTTCCGGCTGCTCCTGGTCGGCCGCTTCGGCGGCGGGGGCTTCGGGCTCGATCGGCTGGCCGCGCTTGACGTCGGCGACCAGCTTGTCGTCTTCTTTCGCTTCGTTCGACTGTGCCCGCTTGACCTTCAGCACGCGAACCTGGCGACGCGCCCCGGCCTGGGCCATCTCCGACGAGGGGGTCTGATCGGCCGGGCGCAGATCCTCGGGCGCTTCGGCAAGCGCCGCGGCCAGTTCGGCCTCGAAGGCGGCGTCATCTTGCGGCGCGGCCTCCGGCGTGCTGGCGCCTTGCAGAAGGAAGGGCGCGGCTTCGGCTTCGGCTTCGGCTTCGGCTTCGGCTTCGGCTTCGGCTTCTGTCGCCGCGTCGGTGTCGGCTGCGCTTGCCGCCTGGCCTGCGGCCTGTTCGGCAGCGGCGTCTTCCGCGGCGCGGCGCGCGGCTTCGGCGGCCTCCGCGGCCAGACGGTCGGCTTCCTGCTGCGCCTCGACCGCGGCCTGACGCTCGGCTTCGGCTTCGGCCGCCAGCCGGGCGGTCTCGGCTTGCTGGGCGGCCTGACGCTCCGCCGCTTCGGCGGCTGCGCGTTCTGCTTCGGCCTTTTGCTCGGCCTCTTCCTGCGCGGCCTTCTCTTCCTGCGCGCGGCGGGCTTCTTCCTCGGCCTGGGCCTCGGCCTCGGCGGCCATCGCGGCGCGGGCGGCTTCGGCGTCGGCCTGGGCACGCGCGGCTTCGGCGTCGGCATCTTCGGCCTCGGCCGCGGGGATAGTGTCGGTGCCTGCGGTGCCGGACTTGGCGAAGAAGGATACCGCGTTGTCGGCCCCGTTATGGGCGGCCGCGTCGGTCGGATCGCCGCCTGCGGACCCGGTCGCGGCGTCGTCCCCGGCGGTGTCCTGAGCGACGGCGGCGCGAATGCGCGCCAGTTTGGCCGCCACGCTTTCCAGCCCCGAGGAAATCGGGATCACCGAGGATTGAGGTCCGGTTTCTTCCTCTTCGTAGGCGAGTAGGCTTTCGGCGGGACGCTCCTGCGCCAGCGCCTGTGCCGCGGTGATCTCGGGCTCTCCGGCGCCGGATCCCAGCAGGGCGTCCACGTCGATGCCCGCGTCGTCGGCGTCAGCACCGATATCCGCGGTCCCCTCGGCGTTGTTATAGGCGCGCAGGGTCACGGAATTGTCGCCGACCCTGGCGTCCACCCGGTTGCTGATCGCCTTTTCGGCGATACGGTGCAGCGTCTCCGCATCGGGGGTCGGCGGTTCCGCGCCGAAATACCGATCCTCGGCGGCCAGATCGCGGAAATATTCGGCGATCGCCTTCATCGTGGAGAAGGGTTCGTCGAATCCCTCCAGCGTGCAGGAGAATGTCCCGTAGGAGACAGTCAGGATCTTGCTGGTATCAACCATTTTATGCTCGCTTCCTCGTTACTCAACACGCTCAGTTTAATCAATTTGCGGGCTTCAACCCAAAAAAATCGTAAACAACGCATGTGTCGAGGGGCAGATTCATTGCCATTTGTTTCTATGCGGGCGAGTAATAATTTCATGGTACCACAGATTGTCCTCAGGGCCACAATGATGACACTCTTGGCCGGGGGCAAGGTTAACCAGACCGCCCTGCGCCGGGCGGTGGATTTGACCTCGATTCTCGTGGGTGTGGACAGTGGCGGCGACGCGGCCCTGCGGCTGGGATACACCCCCGATGCGGTGATCGGCGATCTCGACAGCCTGAGCGAAGGCGCGCGCGCGACCCTCGGTCCCGAGCGGCTGCATCTGATTGCCGAGCAGGATACGATCGACTTCGACAAGGCATTGCGCAGCCTGCCCGATGTGCCGACGCTGGCGGTGGGGCTGACCGGGCTGCGGCTGGACCACACGCTGGCCGCGTTCAGCGTGCTGGCGCGCCATCCCGCGCGGCGGGTGGTCGTGCTGGGCGAGACCGATCTCGCGTTCCACTGCCCGGCCCGGCTGACGCTCGATCTGCCTGCGGGCAGCCGGTTCTCGCTGTTTCCGATGGCGCCGGTGCGCGGCCGCTCGCGCGGGTTGCGCTGGCCGATCGACGGGATCGCCTTCGCGCCCGCGGGCATGATCGGCACGTCCAACCAGGTCACCGAGGGGCGGGTCGAACTTGCCATGGAGGGAGCGGGCATGATCGTGATCCTGCCGCTTGAGGCGCTGGATGCGGTCTGGTCGGTGTTCGCGGCCTAGAAACGGGGCTACGGCTGGGGCGGCGCATGGCGGACCTGCCGGGCCAGCGCGCGTTCCCGAAACACCACGTAAAGCCCCGAGGCCATGACCACGGCGATGCCCAGCAGCGCCAGACCGTCGGGAAAATCGCGAAACACCAGCCAGCCGATGAGCGTGGCGAAGGGGATTTCCAGATATTGCACCGGCGCCAGCGTGGCCGAGGGCGCAAAGCGCAGCGACCAGGTCATCAGCAGATGCGCCATCGTGCCCAGGACCCCGAGCGCCAGGACAAGCAGCAGGGCCCGTGTATCCGGGATGACAGGGTCCAGCCCCGCCAGCCCCGACCCTTCGGCCAGCAGCAGCACGGGGCCGAGCGCCAGAACCGCCAGCCCGCCGCTCGTCGCCTGAAGCGTCACCGGCTCCACATCGCGCGCCAGACGGCGCGTGACCAGCATGAACAGGGCGAAGACGACAGCCACCACCAGCGGCAGCAGCGCGGGCGCCCCCACGTCGGCAAAGCTGGGCTTGATCACCAGCAGCGTGCCCGCGAAACCCACCGCGCAGGCGGCGATGCGCCGGGCGCCGACCTCCTCGTTCAGCACGAACCGGCCCAGCAGCAGCAGGATGAAGGGCATGACAAAGGCGATGGCCACGGCCTCGGCCAGGGGCAGATAGCGCAGTGACAGGAACATCGCGGCGATGCCCGCCACATGGAGGGCGGTGCGCAGCAGCGTCAGCCGAAAGACCCGCGCGCCCAGCCGCAGGCCGTGCCCGCCCAGCAGCGCGAGGGGGATCAGGATGACGGATTGCACCACGAAGCGCAGCACGACCAGTTCCATCACCGGAATGCTGTCGCCCAACAGTTTGGCGATGCTGTCGCCCAGTGGCGCCAGCACGCAAAATCCGATCATGAGGGCGATGCCCAGCGGCGGGCGGTCCTTGGTCATGGGCGGCAGCGTGGCGCCGGGCCGGGCCGAACGCAAGGCGCCGTGTCCGCCCTGCGGCCGGTTCGGCCGATCCTCAACAATTCGGAATGTTCACCGCCAGCCCGCCCAGCGAGGTTTCCTTGTATTTCTCGCTCATGTCCTGGCCGGTCTGGCGCATCGTCTCGATGCACGCGTCGAGCGGCACCAGGTGATCGCCGTCGCCGCGCAGGCTGAGCGAGGCGGCGGAAACCGCCTTGATCGCGCCCAGGCCGTTGCGCTCGATGCAGGGCACCTGCACCAGCCCCTTCACCGGGTCGCAGGTCATGCCGAGGTGATGTTCCAGCGCGATCTCGGCGGCGTTTTCCACCTGGGTGACGCTGCCGCCCATCACCGCGCAAAGCCCCGCGGCCGCCATCGCCGCGGCGGAGCCGACCTCCGCCTGGCAGCCGCATTCCGCGCCCGAGATCGAGGCGTTGGTCTTGATGATGCCGCCCACCGCGGCGGCGGTCAGCAGGAAATCCCCGACGCCGCGCTCGCTGGCGCCGGGCACGAAATCCAGCCAGTAGCGGATGACCGCGGGCACCACGCCGGCCGCGCCATTGGTGGGGGCGGTGACGACCTGCCCGCCGGCGGCGTTTTCCTCGTTCACCGCCATCGCATAGACGCTCATCCAGTCGTTGATCGTATGCGGCGCGGTCATGTTCATCCCGTATTCGGCCTGAAGCGATTCGTGGATCGCGGCGGCGCGGCGGCGCACCTTCAGCCCGCCGGGCAGGATGCCGCGCCCCTCCAGCCCCCGGTCGATGCAGTCGTTCATCACCGTCCAGATGCGCGCCAGCCCGTCGTCCAGCGTGGCGGCATCGCGCAGCACCAATTCGTTGGCGCGCTTCATCTGGGCGATCGTCTTGCCCCTGGCCCCGGCCATCTCGATCATCTGCGCGGCGGATTTGAACGGGTAGGGCACCTTGGGCTGCGCCACGGCGGCGGCACCGGCTTCATGCTCGGCCTCGGTCAGAACGAAGCCGCCGCCGATGGAATAATAGGTCTCGCTCAGCACCACATCGCCCTGCGCGTCGGTGGCCATCAGGATCATGCCGTTGGCATGGCCGGGCAGGGTGCGGTCGTAATCGAACAGCAGATCGGCGGCGGGCGCAAAGCTCATTTCGGGCAGCCCGGGCGGCGCGACACGGCCCGAGGCGGTGACAGCCTCCAGCACGCGCGCGGCGTCCGCGGCGTCATAGGTCTCGGGCGCGAGCCCGGCCAGCCCCAGAATGACCGCGCGGTCGGTGGCGTGGCCCACGCCGGTGAACGCCAGCGATCCGTGCAGCGACGCGCGCAGCCCGGCGGGCCGGAACGGGCTTTCGCGGACCTTGTCCAGAAACCGCGCGGCGGCGACCATTGGGCCCATCGTGTGGCTCGAAGACGGGCCGATGCCGATCTTGAACATGTCGAATACGCTCAGAAACATTCCATACCCCTGCGTGGAAAAGCGAAGTCTTGGGCTACAGGCTGGGCGCGGACATGTCAAAAAGCGGCAGCTGCCGCGAAAACTGCGGCACGTTGCGCACAATGCGGTCCTTTCGCCGCGTCCATCCGCGCAAACCGCCCTCGCACCCGACGCCGCTTGTGCCTATAGTGCGGTGCCAAAGACACGGAGTTCACACCCATGCCCGCAGATATGTCCCCCTCCGACCGCGCCAAGTTCCTGGCCGCCCGCCGCGCCGTCGATTACGTCGAGGACGGCATGCGCGTCGGCCTCGGAACGGGTTCCACCGCCGCCTGGATGGTGCGTTGCCTGGGCGATCTGGTCCGTGAGGAGGGGCTGCGCGTCACCGGCGTGCCCACCTCGCGGCGCACCGCCGATCTGGCACGGCAGGTCGGCATCAAGGTCGTCACCCTGGAAGAGGCCAAGTGGCTCGACCTGACGATCGACGGCGCCGACGAATACGACCCGAACCTGCACCTCATCAAGGGCGGGGGCGGCGCGCTGCTGCACGAAAAGATCGTCGCGACGGCCTCCGACCAGATGGTGGTGATCGCCGATATCTCCAAACAGGTGGACAAGCTGGGCGCCTTTCCCCTGCCGGTGGAGGTGATCCCCTTCGGCTGGCAGACCACCAAGATGCTGCTGGAGGAAACGCTGATCAACATGGACGTGATGGGCCGGACCTGCACCCTGCGTCTGGACATGGACAAACCCTACGTCACCGATGAGGGGAATTACATCCTGGATCTGCATCTGCGGCGCATCGGAAAGCCCGGTCAATTGGCGCTTGTGCTCAATCAGATCCCGGGGGTGGTTGAAAACGGCCTGTTCATAGACATCTGTGACGTGGTGGTGATCGGGCATCAGGATGGACGGGTAGAGGTGCGCGACATAAACAACGGCACCGTGAAGAACGAACAGATCGATATCGTCGAGGACGAGAATCTGTTTCAGGACATCTCGGACTGAGTGGGACGATAATGGAATTCGACTACGATCTATTCGTCATCGGCGGCGGGTCCGGCGGGGTACGCGCGGCGCGGCTGGCGGCGGGCGAGCATGGCGCGCGTGTCGGCCTGGCCGAGGAATATCGCATGGGCGGCACCTGCGTGATCCGCGGCTGCGTGCCGAAAAAGCTGATGGTCTATGCCTCGGGCTATTCGACGATCGTGCATGACGCGGGCGCCTTTGGCTGGGAATTGCAGCAGGGCGAGTTCCGCTGGTCCACATTCCAGCGCCACATGGCGGCCGAGCTGACGCGCCTGGAGGGGCTGTACCGCAACACGCTCGACAAGGCGGGGGTCGAGGTTTTCGACTGCCGCGCCACGCTGCGCGATGCGCATACCGTCGCGCTGGGCGATGACAGGACGGTCACCGCCAAGCACATTCTCGTGGCCGTGGGCGGCCATCCGGTGCGCCCCGACATCGAGGGCGCGGAGCTGGGCCTGATCTCGGCCGACATGTTCCTGCTCGATGATCTGCCCGACAGCATGCTGATCGTCGGCGGCGGTTATATCGCCTGCGAATTCGCCTGTATCATGAACGGCCTCGGGGTGAAGACCACGCAATATTACCGGGGCGAGCAGATCCTGCGCGGCTTCGACGATGAATGCCGCGATCATGTGGCCGACATGATCCGCCTGCGCGGCGTCGACCTGCGTTGCCACGTCAACGCCGAAAAACTGGAAAAGGTCGACGGCGGTATCAAGGTGACCTCGACCAAGGGTGACGAGACAGTGTTCGGCCAGGTTGTCTTCGCCACCGGCCGCGTGCCCAACACCAAAGGCCTGGGCCTTGAGGACGCCGGCGTGCGCCTGGGCAAGGGCGGCGTGATCGAGGTGGACGACTATTCCCAGACCACTGTTCCCTCGGTCTATGCGGTGGGCGACGTGACCGACCGCATCCAGCTGACCCCGGTGGCGATCCGCGAGGGCGCGGCCTTCGTCGATACGGTCTTCGGCGGCAAGCCCACCAAACCCGATCACGACCGGGTGCCGAGCGCGATCTTCACCCAGCCCGAAATGGGCACCGTCGGGCTGACCGAGGCCGAGGCCCGCGAGCGCGGCCCGGTCGAGATCTATTCCACCACCTTCCGCGCGATGGAACATGCCTTTGCCGGCGACGACGAAAAGGTCTTGATGAAGCTGGTCGTCGACAAGGCGTCGCGCCAGGTGCTCGGCTGCCACATCATCGCGGATCACGCGGCGGAAATGATCCAGCTGGTCGGCATCGCGGTCAAGATGGGTGCCACCAAGGAACAGTTCGATCAGACCTGCGCCGTCCATCCCACCATGGCCGAGGAGTTGGTGACGATGAAGTCACCCACCCGCTCGGATTGAATCCAAAGGCTGAAAGCGTACCAATTGACTGACACAGCTCTAACACCAGAGAGGACCCTCCCGTATGTCTAGCAACAACGGTGGACCCTGGGGCGGCGGCGGCGGATCGGGGGGCGGCGGTGACAACCGCGGCAACGATCCGCGCGGCGGCGGCCGGAGGCCCGGAAACTCCGGCTCCCAGATCCCGGAAATCGATCAGATCGTCAAGAAGGGGCAGGAACAACTGCGCGTCCTGATGGGCGGCAAGGGAGGCGGTCGCAATAACGGCGGCGGCGGCGGTGGCGGCCCGAGCGGCCCCGCGCTGACGCGCGGCACCATCGGCCTGGCGCTTGTGGGCGTGGTGATCCTGTGGCTCTTCGCCTCCTTTTACACGGTCCGGCCCGAAGAGCAGTCCGTGGAACTCTTCCTCGGCAAATACTCCAGCACCGGCGGTCCGGGTCTGAATTTCGCGCCCTGGCCTTTCGTCACGGCGGAAGTCATCCCCACCACGCGCGAGCGCACCGAGGATCTGGGCACCGGACGCGGATCGCGCCAGGACGAGGGGCTGATGCTGACCGGCGACGAGAACATCGTCGATATCGACTTCCAGGTGGTCTGGAACATCAACAACCCGGCGATGTTCCTGTTCAACCTGCGCGACCCCGAATCCACCATCCGCGCGGTGGCCGAATCCGCGATGCGCGAAATCATCGCCCAATCCGAGCTGTCGCCCATTCTGAACCGCGACCGGGGGCTCATTGCCTCGACCCTGCAGGATGCGATCCAGAAGGCGCTGGACAGCTACGATTCGGGGATGAACGTGGTGCGCGTCAACTTCGACAAGGCCGACCCCCCGAAGGAAGTCATCGACAGCTTCCGCGAGGTCCAGGCCGCCGAACAGCAGCGCGACCGGCTCAAGAAACTGGCGGACGCCTATGCCAACCGCGTGCTTGCCGGCGCGCGCGGCGAGGCGGCACAGACGGTCGAGGAGTCGGAAGGCTACCGCGCGCGTGTCGTAAACGAGGCCGAAGGTGAGGCCAGCCGCTTCACCGCGGTGCTGTCCGAATACAAGAAAGCCCCCGAGGTGACGCGCCAGCGTCTCTACCTCGAGACGATGGAGCAGGTGTTCAGCGATGTCGACAAGGTCATCCTTGACGAGAACGTGGCAGGCGGCAGCGGCGGCGGCCAGCAGGGCGTCGTGCCCTACCTGTCGCTGAACGAGCTGCGGCGCAATCAGGAGAAGACGCAATGAACCGGTCCACTTACATCATTGCGATCGTCGTCGTCGTGCTTGTCGGGCTGCTGTCGTCGGTCTTCATCGTGGACGAGCGGCAGAAGGTCCTCGTGCTCCAGTTCGGCCAGGTCAAGGACGTGAAGGTCGATCCCGGCCTCGCCTTCAAGGTGCCCTTCATCCAGGAGGTCGTGCGCTACGACGACAGGATCCTGAGCCGCGACATCGACCCGCTGGAGGTCACGCCGCTGGATGACCGCCGCCTGGTGGTCGACGCCTTCGCACGATACCGCATCGCCGATGTGGTGCAGTTCCGCCGCGCCGTCGGCGTGGGTGGCATCCGCGCCGCCGAGGATCGGCTCGATCGCATCCTGCGGTCCGAGACGCGGGCGGTGCTGGGTTCCGTCACCTCCAACGACATCCTGTCGACGGACCGGGCCGCGCTGATGCTGCGCATCCGCAACGCGGCGATCGACGAGGCCAGCAATCTGGGGCTGGAAATCATCGACGTGCGGCTCAAGCGCACCGATCTGCCCGAGCAGAACCTGGAGGCGACATTCGCCAGGATGCGGGCGGAGCGCGAACGCGAAGCCGCAGATGAGATCGCCCGCGGCGAAGAGGCCGCGCAGCGCATCCGCGCCCAGGCCGACCGCACGGTGGTCGAGCTTGTGTCGGACGCCAAGCGCCAGGCGGAAATCGTGCGAGGCGAGGCCGACGCCCGCCGCAACAACATCTACGGTCAGGCCTTCGGCGCGGATCAGGAGTTCTTCCGCTTCTACCGCTCGCTCAACGCCTACACCAAGGCGTTGCAGGGATCGAACTCGACCATGATCATCTCGCCCGACAGCGAGTTCTTCAACTATCTGAAGTCCGATCGCGGGCCGGGCGCGGGCGCACCCGCAGGGCCGCGGCGCCAGTCGTCGGCCCCGACGGGCGGTGCCACCACGACACCGCCCGCAGGGTCGGCTTCGGGCGCCGCGCCGGGGGCGTCCGGGCAGCCGGACGCAGCTGCGGCCAGCGGCGGCAGCGCAGCCACCGCAGCACCTGACGCGGGCGGCGCCTCTGCGACCCCGGCGCCCGCTGCGGGCCAAGGTGGGGACCAAGGTGCGGGCCAGAGCACAGGTCAGAGCATGGGCCAGAGCACGGGCCAGAGTACGGGCCAGCCGACCACGGATGGCACGGCCGCCGCGCCGGCCCCGTCGGGGCAGCCTGCGACGGGCACCGCCAACCCGTGATGGCGGCATTTCTGACGGGCATCGGAATTGCCCTGTTCCTGGAGGGGCTGGTGTTCGCACTGGCCCCTTCGCGTCTGGAGGAGCTGATCGCCGCGCTGGCGCGTCTGCCGCTGGGCACGCGCAGGGCGCTGGGACTGGGGGCGATGGCGTTGGGCCTGGTCATTGTCGCGATGGGTCTGGCGCCCTAGATACAGGCGCAAGGCTCTTGCTGCGCTCACGATCTGTTTATACTCCGCGCGCCGCAATGAGTTGTTTTCGCGGCGCCGAAGGGAAATACCCTTCGATTGGGCGCCTCATGGGCGTTTCCGCCCTCATAGCAAGGAGGACTATGGCGTGAGCAGAACAGCAGTCACCTCAATGAAACCCGCGGCGCGGCCGATCCGCACCCTCAACGCGCTGGTGCTGGGCGCCGCGCTGGCGATGGCGCAGACCGGCATCGCCGTCGCGCAGGAGCAGACGGCGCCGGTGGAGGCGACGCCGCTCAGCTTCACCGCGCTGGTCGAAAGCGTCAGCGACGCCGTGGTGAACATCACCACCTCGACCACCGTGGCCGCAAGCCCCGGTCCCGCGCCGATGGTGCCCGAGGGATCGCCGCTGGAAGATTTCTTCCGCGATTTCATGGACCGGCAGCAGGGCAACGGCGGCCGTCCGCGCCGCAGCCAGGCGCTCGGCTCGGGCTTCGTCGTGTCCGGCGACGGCTTTATCGTGACCAACAACCACGTGATCGACAAGGCCGACGAGATCATGATCGAGTTCTTCGACGGCAAGGAACTCGAAGCCAAGGTCGTCGGCGTCGACACCAAGACCGACATCGCGCTGCTCAAGGTGAAAAGCGACAAGGAGCTTCCCTTTGTCCAATTCGGCGAAAGCGCCAAGATGCGCGTGGGCGAATGGGTGATGGCGATGGGCAACCCGCTGGGGCAGGGCTTTTCCGTCTCCGCCGGGATCGTGTCGGCCCGCGGCCGGTCGCTTTCCGGCAGCTATGACGATTTCATCCAGACCGACGCGGCGATCAACCGGGGCAACTCCGGCGGGCCGCTGTTCAACATGAACGGCGAGGTCATCGGCGTGAACACCGCGATCCTGTCGCCCACCGGCGGCTCGATCGGGATCGGCTTCGCCATGTCCTCGGATGTGGTCAGCAAGGTCATCGACCAGCTTGAGAAATTCGGCGAAACCCGCCGCGGCTGGCTGGGCGTGCGCATTCAGGATGTCACCGACGACGTGGCCGAGGCGCTGGGTCTCAAATCCTCCGCCGGGGCGCTGGTCACCGATGTGCCGGAGGGTCCGGCCAAGGCCGCGGGCATGAAGGCCGGCGACGTGATCCAGACCTTCGAGGGCGCGCAGGTCGAGGACACGCGCGATCTGGTGCGCCGCGTGGGCAATGCCGAGGTCGGCAAGACGGTCGACATCGGCGTGCTGCGCGAGGGGTCGGAACAGACGCTGAAGGTGGTGCTCGGCCGCCGCGAATCCGCCGAGGATACCGCCACCCCCGCCGCCGCCGAACCGGCCATGCCTGCCGAATCGACCGTGCTTGGCCTGGATGTGACCGAACTGAATGCCGATCTGCGCAGCCAGCTGAACCTCCCCGACGGCGCGACGGGACTGGTGGTCAAGGATATCGCCGAGGACAGCGAGGCCTATGAGAAGGGCATCCGCGCGGGCGATCTGATTTCCGAGGCCGGTCAGAAAAAGGTCAGCACCGTCGCCGATCTGGAAGCCCGCATCCAGGACGCGCGCGACGCGGGGCGCAAATCGTTGCTGCTGCTGGTGCGTCGCGACGGCGATCCGCGCTTCGTGGCGCTGAACCTCGACAAGTAAGCTGACGCCCCGCGGGGGCGATCATCGACGAATGCGGAAAAGGGCACCGGCCGCGGTGCCCTTTTTCATGTCTCGGCCCAGCGCCTCAGGGGGTCTGCCCGAAGTCATAGGCGACGAGCCCCAGCGCCCGCGCGTTCGCCATCGACAGGATATCGCTGTCCAGTCCGCCCCGCGCCTGATAGCGGCGCAGCGCGGCGCGCGTGGGCCGGTCGTAATGCCCGGTGATGGCCCCCGCATAGGCGCCGCGTGCCATCAGCGCGCGCTGGATGGACTTGATGAACTCAGGCGTGAACACCGGCGGGCAGGGGGTCTCGAAAACCAGTGCCTTGCGGTCGCGCACGATGCGCTGATGGGTCTGGCTGCGGATCACCATGGGGCCGGCGGCGCGATCGGCATCCCCGGCGGCGGCCGCCGCGCCAGACGAGGGCATCGCCACGCGCTCGGTCACGGTTTCGATCACGGCGGGGGTCACGTCGCGCTGCCAGCAGGTGCCGGAGGGCGCGCCGGGCGGCGGCGCCACCATGCGCGACAGGGTGCTGCCCGCCAGCGGGTTTTCCGGGCCCGACCGGCTGACCGCGGGGTCTTGCGCGGGCGACTGCGCCGGGGCGCAGGCGGCAAGCGTCACGGCCGCCAGCACCGGCATCAGGCTGGCGCTCAGGCGCCGGGGGGGCGTCATCTGGGTGGTTTGCGTCATCTGTGTTCTATTACTGGTGTCGGCCCCGGGCCGGTTGCCGCGACGCTATTGCCTGCGTTGCGTCATGGCCAGCACCGGGGCCCGCGCACGGGCAAGATCGCGCCGCGGTGTTGCCGCTTCGTCCCGCCGGTGCCGACTTGCCGGACGCGCGTCCAGATCCGGGCCCAGTTCCGGGCCCAGACCCGCGACCGGCAACCGCCGCGGCGGCGCGCGCTGCCAATCGTGACCGGGATTGTCCCAAAACCTGCTGGTGCGGGCGCGGTGCCTTGGCTACATCAGGGGAAACGACGCATGAGGAACTGACATGGCGAAGATTACCTATATCGAACACAATGGCACCGAACATGTGGTCGACGTCGCGAACGGCATGACCGTTATGGAAGGCGCGCGCGACAACAACATTCCGGGCATCGAGGCCGATTGCGGCGGCGCCTGCGCCTGCTCGACCTGCCATGTCTATGTCGATCCGGCCTGGGTGGACCGCCTGCCCGCCAAGGAGGACATGGAAGAGGACATGCTCGACTTCGCCTTCGAGCCCGACACTGAACGGTCGCGCCTGACATGCCAGATCAAGGTCTCGGACGCATTGGACGGCTTGATCGTCAAGATGCCCGAAAAGCAGATCTGATGCGCCGCCTCGTCGTTCTGGCGATGCTGGTGCAGGCGGTGGGCGGGGGCGCGCTTGCCGCCGCGGACGGGGGCGCCGTGGCGGGGACGCTTGCGGTAACTGCCGCGGAATACGGCCAGCCCACCACGCGCTATGCACATGGCGTGCTGGGCGACGATATCGAATTCGGATCGCTGGTCATGACCCTGTCCGACGGCACCCGGCGCGAGGTGGTGCTGCCCGAAAACCGGGTGTTCGAGGATGTGGCCCCGCGCGTCGTCGACGCCGATGGCGACGGCATCCCCGAGGTGATGGTGATCGAGACGGACGTGAAGCGCGGCGCGCAGCTGGCAATCTACGGCCCCGCCGGCAAGATCGCGGCAACGCCCAACATCGGGCGCAGCAACCGTTGGCTGGCCCCGGTCGGCGTCGCCGATCTGGACGGCGACGGCCGGCTGGAGATCGCCTTTGTCGACCGGCCGCATCTGGCCAAGCTGCTGCGGATCTTCCGGCTGGAAGACGGGGCGCTGAACTTCGTGGCCGAAAGCCCGGGCTACAGCAATCACCGCATCGGCGAATCGCAGATCGGCGGCGGTATCCGCAGCTGCGGCACCGCAAAAAATCCGAATATCCGGCCCGAGATGGTGCTGGCGACCTCCGATTGGCGCAAGGTCGTCGCGGTCCGGTTCGACGGCCGCGCATTTCACGCCCGCGACCTGGCGCCCTACGAGGGGCCGCAAACGCTGGCGGCCGCGATGAGCTGCGACTGAGCGCGGCGGGGCGCGGGTGTCAGAGCGCCCGCCACCCGATGTCGTCGCGGCAGAACCCGTCGGGCCAGTCGACCCGGTCGACCAGCGCATAGGCCAGATCGCGGGCCTCGCGCAGGGTGGCGCCGCGCGCGGTGGCGTTCAGGACGCGGCCGCCCGCCGCCTGCGTGCTGCCGTCCGCGCCGCGCCGGGTGCCCGCGTGAAAGCACATCTGGGCGCTGGTTTCGGGCAGTTCCGACAGCCCGCCGATGCGGCTGCCCTTCTCATAGGCGCCTGGATAGCCCCGTGCCGCCAGCACGACCGTCAGCGCGTGGTCGTCGGCCCAGTTGACCCGGGCACGCTCTAGGCGCCGCTCGGCGCAGGCCAGCATCAAGTCCAGCGCCTGCGCGCCCAGCCGCATCATCAGCACCTGGCATTCGGGATCGCCGAAGCGGACGTTGTATTCCACCAGCCGCGGCTGGCCGTCCTTGATCATCAGACCGGCATAAAGCACCCCGCGAAACGGCGTGCCGCGCCGGGCCATCTCCGCCACCGTGGGACGGATGATCTGCGCCATCGCCAGATCCGCGATGGCGTCGGTCAGCACGGGGGCGGGGGAATAGGCGCCCATGCCGCCGGTGTTGGGACCGGTGTCGCCCTGGCCCACGCGCTTGTGATCCTGCGCGGTGCCGATGGGCAGCACGTTGTCGCCATCGCACAGCACGAAAAAGGACGCCTCTTCGCCTTCCATGCATTCCTCGATCACCACCTCGGCGCCGGCCGCGCCGAAGGCGCCCGAGAACATCTCGTCGAGCGCGGCGCGCGCCTGCGCCAGGTCCATCGCCACCACCACGCCCTTGCCGGCCGCCAGACCGTCGGCCTTTATCACGATGGGCGCGCCCTGCTGCTCCACATGGGCGCGCGCGGCCTCGGCGTCGGTGAACCGCGCCCAGCCCGCGGTCGGGGCGTCGCAGGCGTCGCAGACCTCCTTGGTGAAGCTTTTCGACGATTCCAGACGCGCCGCCGCCGCCGAGGGGCCCAGGCACAGCACGCCCGCGGCCTCCAGCGCGTCGGCGACGCCCGCATCCAGCGGCGCCTCCGGGCCGATGATGACGAAATCGACGGCGTTTTCCTCGGCAAAGCTGCACACGGCACCGCCGTCGACGATATCGAGATCCGCGATCTCGGCGATCCCGGCGATGCCCGCGTTGCCGGGCGCCACGATCAGCCGGTCGCATTTCGGGTTCTGCTTGACCGCCCAGGCCAGCGCATGTTCGCGCCCGCCGCCGCCGAGGATGAGGATGTTCATGCGCGGCACGCTCCCGTATTGGCCTTCTGCTGGGCGCGTTCTAGGATGACGCCCCGAAGATCACAAGCGAGGCGCGCATGTCCGACCTGATAGATGATTTCGCCCCCGGCCCGGATGCGGGCGCGAACGCCCCCGAATTCACCGTCACGGAAATTTCCGGCGCGGTGAAACGCACCATCGAGGGGGAATTCTCGCATGTGCGCGTGCGCGGCGAGATCGGGCGCGTGTCGCGGCCGCGCTCGGGGCATGTCTATCTGGATCTCAAGGACGACCGCTCGGTCCTGTCGGGGGTGATCTGGAAAGGTCAGGCCGCGCGGCTGGCCACGATGCCCGAAGAGGGGCTGGAGGTCGTCGCGACCGGGCGGCTGACCACCTTCGGCGGGCAGTCGAAATATCAGATCGTGATCGAGGATATCGCCCCCGCCGGTGTGGGCGCGCTGATGGCGATGCTGGAAAAGCGCAAGAAGGCGTTGCAGGCCGAGGGTCTTTTCGCGGCCGAACGCAAGCGCCCGCTGCCCTATCTGCCGGAGGTGATCGGCGTGATCACCAGCCCGTCGGGCGCGGTGATCCGCGATATCCTGCACCGCCTGCGCGACCGTTTTCCGCGCCGCGTGCTGATCTGGCCGGTGGCGGTGCAGGGCGCGAAATGCGCGCCCGAAGTGGTCCGCGCGATCGAGGGGTTCAACGCGCTGACGCCGGGCGGCGCGCTGCCCCGGCCCGATCTGCTGATCGTGGCGCGCGGCGGCGGCTCGATCGAGGATCTCTGGGGCTTCAACGAGGAAACGGTCGCCCGCGCCGCGGCGGCGTCGCAGATTCCGCTGATCTCGGCCGTGGGGCATGAAACCGACATCACGCTGATCGATTTCGTGTCCGACCGGCGCGCGCCGACGCCTTCGGCCGCGGCGGAACTGGCCGTGCCCGTGCGGCTGGAGCTGCTGGCCGCACTGTCGCAGACCGGCGCGCGGCTGTCGCGCTGCGGCGGGGCGGCGATCACCCAGCGCCAGCAACGGCTGCGCGATCTGTCGCGCGCGCTTCCGCGGCTCGAAACGCTGACGTATTCGGCGCGGCAGCGACTGGATACCGTCGGCGATCGCCTGCCGGCCGCGTTGCGGGCCGCGGTCCAGATCAAGCGCGTGCACCTGGGGACCGTCGCGGGGCCGCTGCGTCCCGGTCTGCTCAAACGCGGGCTGCGCGGCGATGCCGAAAGGCTGGCGCGGCTGACGGCGCAGCTCGGCCCCTGCCATGACCGCCTGCTGCGCGAGCGGCGCGCGCGGCTGGAGCAGGCGGCGCGCGGGCTCCGCCCCGCGACACTGGCGCGCGAGGTGCAACAGCGCCGCCGCGCTCTCGAGGCGCTGGAGGGCAGGTTTCGCACCGCGGCACAGGGTCGGACGGGGCAGCTGCGCGACCGGCTGGACGGGCTGGACCGGCTGCGCCAGACGCTGGGCTACACCCAGACGCTGGCGCGCGGCTTTGCCGTGGTCCGGGCGGGCGATGCGGTCGTGACCGACAGCAAGACGGCCGCGCTTGCGCCGCGGCTCGACATTCAGTTCCACGACGGGCGTTTGCCGGTTGCCCCGGTGCCCGGTGGCGGTGCCACTGGAGGCGGCGACGCCTTTTCCGACGCCTCCGACACCGTGGCGCGGGCGGGGTCCGGCAGCAAGAAGACCGCAGGCAAGAAGGCGCGGGCGGGCAAGCCCGCGACGACGACCGGCAAGGCGGCGGGGAAATCCGGCGAACCGCCCGAGCAGGGCAGCCTGTTCTAGCCCGGCCCCGGCAGGGGCCTGCGCGTGCCGGGCGAGCGCGCCCTCGTCACACGCCCAGACCGGGCGGGACGCATTTCAGCGGCTCGTCGCTGTCCGCGACCGCGCGCAGGTCGAACATCGGATCGTCACCGGGGAGCCGCGCGCGCACCCCGATGCCGTCGACGAAGAAATTCCAGCAGATGTCCTCGGGCATGTCTTCGTAGTCGAAACATATTTCGCCGCCGCTTTCGTACCACTCGCCCTGTTGGCAGCTGCCGTCGACGAAGGCCCAGATGACGCGGCGCCCGCTCAGATATTGCTCGGCGCCGAAGGCTTCGCCCAGACGGTTGAAGAACAAGGTTCGTCCGGTGACGATCTTTTCGAATTCTCCGGCCGTCAGCTGTTGCTGCTGCGCCGCCACCGGAACGGCGGGCAGGGACCAGAGGGCGAGGGTGAGTGCAGGCAACAGGCGCATGTGCGGACCTCCTGGACGCCAAGCCTGCCACAGCGCGGCCCGTTCGGCCAGCGCGACGCGCGTTTTGACGACGCCGGCGCAACGCGCGTTCAAGGTTTCATGGGCCGCTGGATCTACGCCGCGTCCTGCGGCGCGCGCGCCGTCCAGGCGCGCAGGCGCGGGTGCATGACCCGGCGGAACAGGCGCGGAAACAGCGCCATCGTCGCGATCACCGGCAGCGAATGGGGCAGCTGCGGCGCGGTTTGCCCATCGGGCAGGGTCAGCGCGGGAAAGGCCTTTGACGGGTGCGCGTGATGATCGGAATGGCGCGGCGCGTTCAGCATCATGAGCGCGGAATACCAATGCGGGGCGTTCCACGAATGCTGCGGGCCGACGGGTTCATAGCCGCCGGTGCCGCGGGGCTGTCGCATCAGCCCGTAGTGCTGGACATAATCGCTCAGCAGCAGCTGCATCGTGGCATGGGCGGCAAGCGCGACATGCAGCAGCACCCCCCACACCCCCCAGAACGTCCCTGTCACCGCCAGCAGCCCCATCCCGCCCAGCGTGTAGCCCCAATAGGGGTTGGCGGGGCTGAGCGCGCCTCGCCCCTTGCGCGCCAGTCGCGCGTTTTCGACCCGCAGGCCCGCCCGGAACGACCCGCGCCAGGCCCGCGGCGCGAAGCGGTAGAAGCTCTCGCCCCGGCGCGACGTGTTCGGGTCATCGGGGGTGGCGACATGGCGGTGATGCACCGCCGGATGCGCCGAGGCATGATGCCCGAACAGCAGTGAGGTATAGACCGCCGCGCCCAGCCTGCGCAGCAGGCGCGAAGGGCGATGGATCAGCTCATGCGCGTTCGAGTTGGAAACCTGGCCGAAAAAGAGACCCGCCGCGACGAAGAGGCCCAGCTTTTCGCCGCCCCCGAGCGCGGAGCCGTGCACGAGCGCCGCGATCGTCTGCCAGAGCAGGACGAAATGCGCCAGAGCCAGGGCGACCGAAAGGGCCTGGGCGCCCCGGTCGGAGGGGCGGCGTGCCCGCACGCCGGGCAGCAGCCCGTCGATCCCCGCGACCACGACCGTCACCGAGGCCAGCGCCAGCCAGACCAGCGCACCGCCTCCCGGCGCGCCGCCCCAGTGACCCGCAGCCAGCAACAGCCCCAGAGGCAGCCCGCTGGCCAGCGCAAACCCTGCGATCGTGCCGCCCATCCTTACCCTCTCCGCCCGGATTGCATCGTTGCCGACAGCTTGACGCACGATAGGGGCGACAGCGGGGTGCCGTCACGGCAAAATCGAGGAACGCCGGGCGGTCAAGCCGCCGCCACGCGGCCGCGGGGCGGGTGCTGCGGCCGCCGACCCTTCCATCCCGGCCGATTTCGGCTTAGGTGAACGGAAGAGGTGACCGAGGGCAGCGACGGGATCGGGATGGCGTTTTTCAACAAGCTCAAGGACAGGCTGTTCAAGTCGTCCTCCAGGATCGACGCGGGGCTCGATGCCATCGTGGAGGAAGGCGGCGTCGCGGAACCCGGCACCGCGGAGGAGGGCCTCGCGCCGTCCGACGCCGCAGATACCGGCGTCGAGGCGAATGCGCAGGGGCCGGGCGATCCTCGCGCCGACGCCCGTCCGACGCATCAGGACGCCCCGGCATCGCCCCCCGCGCCAGAGACCAAGGCAGAGCCAGCGACCGGGCCAGAGCCAGCGACCGGGCCAGAGCCGCGCGAGACTTCTGCCCCAGCTCCGGCCCCAGCCGGGGCCCCGCCCCGGGCGCCCACGCCCGCCGCAGCGGACCAGCAGCCGGCGCCAACCGCGCCCGCCTCCGGCAAGCCGGGTTTGCTGGGCCGCATTCTGGGCGGCGGGGCCAGACCCGCGCCGGGTGCGCCCGCGACGCCCGCCGCATCGGTCCTGCGCCGCGCGCTGGACGATGACATGCTGGAACAGCTCGAAGAGCTGCTGATTTCCACCGACATGGGCGTCGACACGGCGCTGCGTGTGACGGCGAGCATGGCCGAGGGCCGCTACGGGCGGAAACTTTCCTCGGCAGAGATCAAGGCGCTGCTGGCGCAGGAAATCACCCGCATCATGGAGCCCGTCGCGCGCCCGCTGCCGCTTTACGTCAAGACGCCGCAGGTGGTGCTGGTGGTCGGTGTCAACGGCTCGGGCAAGACCACGACCATCGGCAAGCTGGCCAGCCAGTTCCGCGCGGCGGGCAAGCAGGTGGTGATCGCTGCCGGCGATACCTTCCGCGCCGCCGCGGTCGAACAGTTGCAGGTCTGGGGCGATCGCGCAGGCGTGCCGGTGCTGACCGCGCCCGAAGGGTCGGACCCCGCCAGCCTGGCCTTCGACGCGATGAGCAAGGCGGAGGCCGAGGGCGCCGATCTGCTGTTGATCGACACCGCCGGGCGGTTGCAGAACCGCGCCGACCTGATGGAGGAGCTGGCCAAGATCGTCCGCGTGATCCGCAAGAAGGATCCGACCGCGCCGCATAACACCTTGCTGGTGCTGGATGCGACGACCGGGCAGAACGCGCTGAGCCAGGTGGAAACCTTCCGCAAGCTGGCCGATGTGACGGGGCTGGTGATGACCAAGCTGGACGGCACCGCCCGCGGCGGTGTCCTGGTGGCGCTGGCCGACCGCTTCGGCCTGCCGATCCACGCGATCGGCGTGGGCGAGCAGATCGACGATCTGGATGCCTTTGACCCGGCGGATTTCGCCCGCGCGCTTACCGGCTCCGACGCGGGTGCCGACGATGCGGGTCCTGGCGGGGCGGGGGGCTGATCTGTGGCTATCCCTTGTCGGTGTAGCGCCGTTCAAGCCAGCCCACGACGCTCATGACGGTGACCACCACGACGGTGGCCAGTACCGCCAGCGGCAGCTGCCCGCTGCCCGCCGCCACGCCGACCGCGCCCGCCAGCCACATGCCCGCGCCGGTGGTGATGTTCTTCACCTCGCCCTTGGAGGTGAAGATAGCCCCGGCCGCCAGAAAGGCGACGCCCGCCGTCACCGCCTCGATCAGGCGCAGGGGGTCGACACGCATCTCTCCGCTGCCCGCGAAGGGCAGGTTGACCAGCTCCTGCGCGACGAGGATGAACAGGCAGGCCGCCGTGGCGATCAGCATGTGCGTGCGCAGCCCCGCGGGTTTGGTGCGGGCCTCGCGTTCCCAGCCGATGATGCCGCCGAGGATCAGCGCGACCAGCAGGCGCAGCGCCGCGATTTCCGCGGGGACGGTCGAAAAGCTGTTGGCAAGTTCGCTGCGCAGGACATCTAGCATGATCCAGAAATGCCACGGAGCCGCGCCGGGTTCCAGCCCCCGCGTGCAGGCGCCAGCCAGGGCGGCCCGCGCGGCATGAGCGACTGGATCATCACCCTGGAAGGCACGGAGGCAGGCCACCGCACCGCCCTGCTGCTGGCGCTGTCGGCGGCGCTGCTGCACGCGGTCTTCGGCGCGCTTCAGAAGGGGCGGTTCGATCCCTGGCTGACACGCGGCGCGGTGGATTTCTGGTATCTGCTGATGGCGCTGCCGGTCGCGCTGTTCGTCGTGCCCCGGCCCGAGCCGCAGCTTTGGCTGATCTTCGCGGGCGTCTGGCTGATCCACACCGCCTACAAGGTGTTGCAGGCGATGGCCTACACGCGCGGCGCCTATACGGTCGTCTATCCGGTGGTGCGGGGCACGGGGCCGCTGTTTGCCGTGATCGGCGCCTATCTGATCTTCGGAGAGGTCTTCGCCCCGCTGCAATGGCTGGGCGTGGCCACGCTGATGACGGGTATCCTGGGGCTTGCGGCCTATAATCTGGTGCATGTGCGTGTGAACCGCGACACGCTGAACGCGGCACTGGCGCTGGCGGTGATCACCGGGATGCTGGTGGCGATCTATACCATCTACGATGCCTATGGCATCCGCTCGACCCCGGACCCATTTACCTTTCTCGCATGGTTTTTCGTGATAGACGGGCTGTCATTTCCCATCCCGGCCTATCTGCGGTGGCGGGCGATGCCGCAGCGGCCGGAGGCGCGCGGTCTGCTGCTGCGCGGGTTCATCGGGGCGATCGTGGCGTTCGGCAGCTTCGGATCGGTGATGCTGGCCACGCGGCTGGACAAGGTGGGGCAGGCGGCGGTACTGCGCGAGACCTCGCCGGTGTTCGCGGCCCTCATCGGATGGGTGTTTTTGAAGGAAACGGTCGGTCCGCGCAGGCTCGGGCTGATGGCATTGATCGCGGCGGGCGCGGTAATCGTAGAAACAGGAGGCTGACATGGCTGAAAAGAAACTGAACCCGGCGGTGAAGCTGGCGCTGGAAATCGGCCCGGTCATCCTGTTTTTCATCGGCTATCTACAGGTGCGCGACCGCAGCTTCACCATCGGCGGCACCGAGTACGACGGGTTCATAATCGTCACCGCGCTGTTCGTGCCGCTGATCCTGCTGTCCACCGGCCTGCTGTGGTGGCTGACGGGCAAGCTGTCGAAGATGCAGATCGTCACCGCCGTGCTGGTGGTGGTGTTCGGAGGCCTGTCCGTCTGGCTGAACGATGACCGCTTCTTCAAGATGAAGCCCACGATGATCTACGCGCTGTTCGCGGGCGTGCTGGGCTTTGGCCTGCTGCGCGGCGAATCCTACCTGCGTCACGTGATGGAGGAGGTCATGCCGCTGGAACGGGAAGGCTGGATGAAGCTGACCCGCCGGCTGACGCTTTTCTTTGTCGCGCTTGCGGTGACGAACGAAATCGTCTGGCGCACGATGAGCACCGACGCCTGGGTGAATTTCAAGACCTTCGGCCTGACGGCGGCGCTGTTCGCCTTTTTCATGTCGCAGGGCAAGCTGTTTCAGAAATACGGAATTGAGCGCGACAAGCGTTGAGCCTGCCGCGAAAGCGCCTGCGCCGAGCTCCTGCCCGCCCGCCACAGCGGGGGGGGCGCGGCGGGCTCAGCCCTTCTTGAACATGCCCTTCTGCGCCTCGGTATCGCGGTTCAACGCTTCGCGGCGCGCCAGTTCCAGCTGCTGCCCCTTCTGCACGGCCGGGCGGTTGCCGACGCGGTCCAGCCATTTGGCCATGTTGGGCAGATCCCCGATCCTCTGCTGCTGACCCTCCCAAAGCGAGGCCCAGGGCCAGATCGCCATATCCGCGATGGAATAGAAGTGCCCCGCGACGAAATCGCGGTCGGCCAGCCTGCGGTCCAGCACCCCGTAAAGCCGCGCGACCTCGTTGCGGTAACGGTCCTTGGCGTAGGGCAGGTCCTGCGGCGGGTCCATCCGGGGGGCGTATTTCAGGAAATGATGCGCCTGTCCGGCCATCGGGCCGACGCCGCCCATCTGCCACATCAGCCATTGGTCGACCTCGATGCGCTCGCGCTCGGTCTCGCCGCAGAAGGAGCCGGTCTTGCGCGCCAGATATTGCAGGATCGCGCCCGACTCAAAGATCGAGATCGGCGCGCCGTCGGGGCCGTCGGGGTCGGTGATGGCGGGCATCCGGTTGTTGGGCGAGAGTTTCAGGAATTCGGGCTTGTGCTGATCGCCCTTGCTGATGTCGACCAGATGCAGCTTGTAGGGCAGGCCCATCTCCTCCAGCGCGATGGAGATTTTCCAGCCGTTGGGCGTGGGCCAATAATAGAAATCGATGGGATCGGACATTGCGGTTCCTTTTGTCGCCTCGCGCCAGAATGGCCCATGATACGCCGGGGGCAAGGCGTTTCTCGCCGCGCTTGACCTTGCGGCGGCTTGGGTCTACGCCGTGCAGTGTGGTGATTTGTGCCGGATTGCGGGCCACGTTAAACATTCCGCTAAAAAGGTCGAGGACTGCAAGCCCCCGACGCTTTCCCGGCGTGGGGGTTTTTCTTTGGGCGCCACAGGGCGCGAAAGGGGCATTATGAACGCGGATTGGAAACAGCGGACCAAGGCAGTCCATGCGGGCGTGCGGCGCAGCCAGTACGGCGAGACGTCGGAGGCCATCTTTCTGACGCAGGGCTTCATCTACGACAGCGCCGAACAGGCCGAGGCGCGCTTCGTCAAATCGGGCGAGGATGAATTCATCTATGCCCGCTACGGCAACCCGACCGTGCGCATGTTCGAAGAACGCATCGCCGCGATCGAAGGGGCAGAGGACGCATTCGCCACCGCCTCGGGCATGGCGGCGGTCAACGGCGCGCTGGTGTCGATGCTGCGCGCGGGCGATCATGTGGTGTCCTCGCGCGCGCTCTTCGGGTCGTGCCTTTATATCCTCGACGAGGTTCTGACCCGCTTCGGCGTGGAGGTGACCTTTGTCGACGGGCGCGATCTGGACGCCTGGAAGGCCGCGCTGCGCCCCGACACCAAAGCCGTCTTCCTGGAGGGCGTGTCGAACCCCACGCTGGAGGTCATCGACCTCAAGGCCGTCTGCGACATGGCCCATGCGGTCGGCGCGACGGTGGTCGTCGACAATGTCTTTGCCACGCCGGTGTTGCAGCGGTCGCTGGATCTGGGGGCCGATGTCGTGGTCTATTCCGCGACCAAGCACATCGACGGGCAGGGGCGCTGTCTGGGCGGCGTGATCCTGGGCACACGCGATTTCATCCGCGGCACGGTGGAGCCCTACCTCAAGCACACCGGCGGCGCGCTCAGCCCGTTCAACGCCTGGGTGATGCTGAAGGGGCTGGAAACGCTGGAATTGCGTGTTACGGCGCAATCGGCCAGTGCGCTGAAGATCGCCGAGAGGCTGGAAGGGCAGGCCGGGCTGGCCCGGGTGATTTATCCGCATCTGCCGTCGCACCCCGAATACGCGCTGTCCCGCGCGCAGATGAGCGCGGGCGGCACCGTGATCGCGCTGGATCTGGCAGGCGGCAAGCAGGCCGCGTTCCGCTTTCTCAACGCCTTGGAAATCATCGGCATTTCCAACAACCTGGGCGATAGCAAGTCGCTGGTGACACACCCCGCGACCACGACCCACCAACGCCTTGCGCCCGAGCTGCGCGCGGAACTGGGGATCACCGACGGGCTGGTGCGCATCAGCATCGGCCTGGAAGACGCCGACGATCTGCTGGCCGATATCCAGGGCGCCGTGGCGGCGGCAGACGCGTCCCAGGGCGGATCCGGCGCATAAAATGTCCGAATCAAGGTTGGACAGGTGGGGGGGCTTGCCCACATAAGGAGTGGGAACCACGGAGGTCGCCATGACTTTACACAGCCGTTCCATCAAGCAGCAGCCCAGCCGCGACGACGCGGCGCGCGCGCTCGCGGTCCTGCGCGAGTGGGCGGACCGTGTCGCGCCCGAGGAAGTGGCCGAGCTCGACCCGCTGGTGTCGCGCCTGATCCCGGGGCAGGAGGTGTCGAACTATCCCGCCCTGGCCCGCGCCTACCCCGAGGAATTCGAGGCCGACGCCGATTACCGCCGCTCGCTGCCCGATCTGCAAAACGGGCCCGCCTCGCTGATCCGCGGCGCGCGGCAGATGATCCAGCATGTGGGGATCTCGAACTTTCGCCTGCCGATCCGGTTTCACACCCGCGACGGCGACGACCTGACGCTTGAAACCTCGGTCACCGGCACCGTCAGCCTGGAGGCCGAGAAGAAGGGCATCAACATGTCGCGCATCATGCGCAGTTTCTATCGCCGGTCGGAGGAAACCTTCTCCTTCGAGGTGATGGAATCGGCGCTGGACGACTACAAGACCGATCTCGACAGTTTCGACGCGCGCATCCAGATGCGGTTTTCCTTTCCCACCAAGGTGCGCAGCCTGCGGTCCGGGCTCGAGGGGTTCCAGTATTACGACCTGGCGCTGGAGGTGGTGGATATCGCGGGCGAGCGGCGCAAGTTCGTGCATCTCGACTATGTCTATTCCTCGACCTGCCCCTGTTCGCTGGAACTCAGCGAACACGCGCGCCAGTTCCGCGGCCAGCTGGCCACGCCGCATTCGCAGCGCTCGGTGGCACGGGTGTCCGTTGATGTGGACCCCGAGGCCGATTGCCTGTGGTTCGAGGATCTGATCGACATCTGCCGCGCCGCGGTGCCGACCGAGACGCAGGTGATGGTCAAGCGCGAGGACGAACAGGCCTTTGCCGAGCTGAACGCCGCCAACCCGATCTTCGTCGAGGATGCGGCGCGGCTGTTCTGCGAACAATTGCTGGCCGATGCGCGCATCCGCGATTTCCGCGTCGTGGCCAGCCATCAGGAAAGCCTGCACAGCCACGATGCGGTCAGCGTGCTGACGCATGGGCCGACGTTCGAATCCGACAGTCTGGACCCCAAGCTCTTCAACACGCTCTTCCACATCGGCTGACCGCGTTCGTTGACCGTGTTCGCTGACCGGCGGGGCTGACGGCGCTGCGCCAGCCAGGAGAGATGACACCGGGGCGGCCAAGGCCGCTTGACACTCGACGGCGGCGCGGCCATCCCTGTCGGCCATGTTCGACCTGCGCCCCGTCGGTTATGTGATCGGTCTTCTCATTGCCGCGCTGGGCGCGTCGATGCTCATTCCGCTCGCGCTTGACCTGTTCACGGGCAACGGGCACTGGGACGCCTTTCTCAAATCGGCGCTTTTCACGTTGCTGTGCGGCGGGTTGATGGCGCTGGCCTGTTCCAACGGGCTGAGCGGACGGCTGAACCTGCAACAGACCTTTCTGATCACCACGGGCGTCTGGCTGATGTTGCCCGTCTTCGGCGCCTTGCCCTTCATGCTGGGCGCGACGCAGGCGAGCTTCACCGACAGCTTCTTCGAGGCCATGTCGGGCCTGACGACCACCGGCTCCACCGTGTTCAGCGGGCTGGAAAAGCTGCCGCGCGGCCTGCTGTTGTGGCGTGGGCTGACGCAGTGGTTCGGCGGTATCGGCATCATCGTGGTGGCGATGGTCTTCCTGCCCGAGCTCAAGATCGGCGGCATGCAGATTTTCCGCAGCGAGGCGTTCGACACCTCGGGCAAGGTGCTGCCGCGGGCGGCGGAAATCGCGTCGAAGATCACCATCATCTACGTCGGGCTGACCTTCCTGTGCGCCATGACCTATCTGATGCTCGGGATGGACCCGTTCGACGCGGTCGTGCACGCGCTGACGACGCTGTCGACCGGCGGCTTCGGGAACTACGACAGCTCCTTCGGGGCGTTCGGGCCGTCGCTTTCCTATGCCGCGACGGTCTTCATGATCCTGGCGGCGCTGCCTTTCGTGCGCTACGTGCAGCTGCTCAACGGCAGTTCGCGGCCGCTGCTGCACGACAGCCAGGTCCGGGCGTTCCTCATGGTCATCGCGTCGGTGGTGGCGGCGATCGCGCTCTATCTGGTGATCGTGCAGGATTTCCGCGGCCCCTATGCGCTGCGCGCGACGCTGTTCACCATCGTGACGATCATCACCGGCACCGGCTATGCGCTGGACGACTACATGGGTTGGGGCAATGTGGTGGTCGTGGTGATCTTCTTCGTCGGGCTGATCGGCGGCTGCGCGGGCTCGACCGCCTGTTCGGTCAAGGTGTTCCGCTATCAGCTGCTGTTCAAGTCGATCCGCGCGCAGATGCGGCGCATCCATTCGCCGCACGGCATCTTCATCCCCCGGTACGATGGCCAGCCCATTCACGACGATGTGCTGTCCTCGGTGATGGCGTTCTTCGTGCTGTTCATCGTGTCGCTGGGGGTGCTGGCGGTTTTGCTCGGCATGACCGGGCTCGATTTCATCACCGCCGTGTCCGGCGCCGCCACCGCGCTGGCCAACGTGGGGCCGGGGCTGGGCGACAAGATCGGCCCGGCGGGCAATTTCGGCGGGCTGGACGACACGGCAAAATGGCTGCTGGCGATCGGAATGCTGATCGGGCGGCTGGAGCTGATGGCCGTCTATGCCATTCTGACGGTGAAATTCTGGCGTACCTGAGACTGATGCGCCCCGCCCCCCGCCGTCCCAGCGGGCCCCGCCACAGCGGGCCGCGGGGCGGGATGCGCGGCAGGGGTCCGTGCTCGACGCGCGCACCGCTCAGCGCGCGCGTCCCGCCTCAGATCAGTTCCAGCAGCTGACCAGCACCGTCATGTCGGCCGCCAGCAGGGTCAGATCCTCCGGTGCCATGATGCCGATCTGCGCATCCTTGCGCACGGTCTGGCCGCCGCCTGCGATCACGCGCTCGATCGCGTCGGCCTTGGCGGCGAAAAACACGTCCTGGGGCAGTTGCCGGGCGTCGTCTTGGCCCGGCAGCAACATCCCGATGACCGCGCCCCCCTGGTCGAAGACCGGCCCGCCCGCGTCGCCTGATTTCGCGGGAACGCTCAGCCGCTGGCGATCCGATTGCCCGTCCAGCCCCTGAAGCTCGGCCAGCGACCCGAAGGTCAGCGTGGGTGCGCCCAGCACGCCGTTATAGGAAAAGCCCGACACCGCCACCTCGGCGCCGAGCGCCGGGCTGACGCTGCTGAACGTGGCGAAGGAGGCGGGCACCAGGCTTTGGCGTGGGCGCAGCACGGCAAGCCCCAGATCGGGGTCGGACTGGCTGATGTCGGCATCGACGCTGTCGTCGATGGTAATGCGCGAGCATTGTTTCACCGTGCTCAGCGAGGTCACGATGGTGCCCTTGGCATCGACGTAGAACCCCGAGGCGGAGATCTGCGGGCGGCGGATCTTGAGGCCCGCGATCAGGTCGATCTTCTGCTCGGAGCCCGCGCCCGCCCCGGACGCCGGGTCCAGTGTCGCCGCGCTCGATTCGCTGAAGCTCGCGCGCATCCCTTCGGCAACGGCCGTCATCAGCTTGGCCTCGGCGGGCGGGTAGATCAGGGTAAAGCCCTTGATCCGCCCGTCGCGCAGCCGCGCCCATGTGTAGGAATGCAGCGTCTCGTTCTGTCCCGTCAGCACGAAGCTGTCGTTGTCGAGCGTACGGTCGCCGTCCACCGGCACGATCTTCAGCGTCTGCATGATGTTGTAAAGACCCGCCAGCGTGTCGCGGTCGCCGGTCTGGGATATCAGCAGCACCCGCACCGCGCGCTCGGTCGTGGGCTCGTAATGCGCGAAAGGCGGCTCGTAGCGGGCGAAGTCGACCAGCGATGTCGGCAGCTCGAGCTGGATTCCGGCTTTCTCGTCGGCGACCAGTTTCAGCCCGAGCGCGGCAAAGACGCTGGTGTAGCCGTCCAGAAGTTCCAGCCGCTGCGCGGTGGTCAACACGCCGGTGGGCTCATAGCCGCGCGCGCTTTGATAGGCGCTCATCGCGCCGCGCGTTCCGACGCCGAAATCGCCATCGATCGCGGAATTGTAGAAGCCTTCCCATTGCAGTGCCACTTGCAGGTCCTTGCGGTCCTGTTCGCTCAGCTGCGCCTCGGCGGCGCGGGCCTCGGCAAGGGTCTGGGGGCGCGGCGGAAGCGGCGCGCGATCCGCGCCAGGGGCGGCGCCGGACGCTTCCGCCCCGGCGGTTGCCCCGGCGGTTGCATCGGCGGCCGGGGCCGGTTCCGCCTCGGGCGCGGGGGGCAGCGGCCGGGTGACCACCAGGTTGTCAACGCCGTTCTGAGCCGTGGTCTGAGCCGTGATCTGAGAGGGGGCCTGTGTCTGATCGGGGGCGGCCGTGGTGGCATCGGGCCAGTATTGCCGACGGAACTGTTGACCGTCGGTGACGAAACTGTCGGCGGGGATGCGTCCCGCCGCGCGCAGCTCGCGGCGCAGGCGGCGGGCTTCGGCCACCGGGTAGGGGCCCAGCATCACCCCGTACCATCCGCCGCGAATCGCGTAGCCGGTGACATCGGGCAGCCGGGCGGCGTAGGTCTGCGCGCGCTCGCGCGCCAACGTGAGGTTTGGCCGCGCCTCGATCTGGACCCAGGCCTGTTGCTGGGCCTGCGCCGTTCCGACCATTCCGAACACAAGGAAAAAGGCGCCGAAAACGGCTGCGAAAAATCGATCCATACGGATAAACCCCTGTATCTCTGCCACACCTGCTTTTCTGTCGGCGCTTCTTATCCAATCCGCCCGCGGAGGGCACGTCAAATATCCGCGTGCCGCGATTGACCCCCGTTTCGCTGTTGCCTATGCAGAACGCGCCTTCCAAGGGACAGACAATGACCGCACGCCAGCCCAGACCCCGCAGCTTTCAGGAAATCATCCTGCGCCTACAGGACTATTGGGCGGCGCAGGGCTGCGCGATCCTGCAACCCTACGACATGGAGGTGGGCGCGGGCACCTTCCACCCCGCCACCACGCTGCGTTCGCTGGGCAGCCGCCCCTGGGCCGCGGCCTATGTCCAGCCCTCGCGCCGGCCCACCGACGGGCGTTATGGCGACAGCCCGAACCGCTGGCAGCATTATTATCAGTTCCAGGTGCTGGTGAAGCCCTCGCCCCCCGATTTCCAGGCGATCTATCTGGGTTCGCTCGAGGCCATCGGCATCGACATGGATCTGCACGACATCCGCTTCGTCGAGGACGACTGGGAAAGCCCGACGCTGGGCGCCTGGGGGCTGGGATGGGAGGTCTGGTGCGACGGCATGGAGGTTAGCCAGTTCACCTATTTCCAGCAGGTGGGCGGCCACGACTGCAAGCCCGTCGCGGGCGAGCTGACCTATGGGCTGGAACGGCTGGCGATGTATGTGCTGGGTCATGACGACGGCAACGCGATGCCCTTCAACGACCCCGATGCGCCGATCCCGCTGAGCTATGGCGATGTCTTCCGCGAGGCGGAGGCGCAATATGCGCGCTGGAATTTCGACGTGGCCGACACCGCGATGCTCAAGCGCCACTTCGAGGACGCCGAGGCCGAATGCGCCGCGATCCTCGATCAGCCCGAGATCGACCCCAAGACCGGCCGGCGCATCGTCATGGCACAGCCCGCCTATGACCAATGCATCAAGGCCAGCCATCTGTTCAACCTGCTGGATGCGCGCGGCGTCATTTCGGTGACCGAGCGGCAGGCCTATATCGGACGGGTGCGGGCGCAGGCCAAGCTGTGCGCCGACGCTTTCCTGCTGACCGAGGCCGGCGGGTACGCGCCGGACGGCCAGCCCGGCCATCCGCCCGGCGGGCATACGGGCGGCCAGGCCGCGTGATACCATATCCGGGCGCCGAGCGCCCTGTCGCAAGGCCGCGGACTGCTGTATGCCACGTCCTTGTCCCGACCGCACCGCCCCTTCGCGGCGCCCCTTTCAACCCAAGGCGGAAATAGACCCATGACCGGAAGAACAGCAGCACTCGTCATCGTTGTCGCGGGCGTTCTGACCGCCGTGGGCGTCTGGTACGCGCAGGTCTACGGCTTCTACGACCGGCTCGACACCGCGGAAATCCGCATGACGCCGATCAACGACGCCCCGGCCGAGCTGATCGAGATCACCGATTTTCAGGGCATCGACGCCAACAGCTCGCCGCTGCGGTTCCGCGGCTGCTTCAAGGTCGAGCAAACCATCGCCGAGCTGTCGTCGCGCTACAAGCCGATGGCGGATCCCACGCCGCTGAACGGGCCGGGCTGGTTCGATTGCTACGACGCCCGCACCGTCGGCGAGGCGCTGGAGGCGGGCGAGGCCACCGCCTTTCTGGGCGAACGCAACATAGCCGACGGCGTGGATCGCGTGATCGCCGTCTTTCCCGATGGCCGGGCCTATGCCTGGCATCAGTTGAACGAAAAATATCAGGACTGACCCTTCATGCCCGATCTTCTGCTGGAACTGTTTTCCGAGGAAATCCCCGCCCGGATGCAGGCCCGCGCGGCCGACGATCTGAAACGCCTGGTCACGAATGGCCTGGTCGAGGCCGGTCTGACCTATGCCGCCGCCGCCGCGTTTTCCACGCCGCGCAGGCTGACCCTGACGATCGAGGGGATGCTGGCCGAAAGCCCCACCCAGCGAGAGGAGCGCAAGGGCCCGCGCGTGGATGCCCCCGAAAAGGCGCTGGAGGGGTTCCTGCGCGCCACCGGGCTGACCCGCGACCGGCTGGAGGCCCGCGACGACAAGAAAGGCCAGGTCTGGTTCGCCACCATCGAGAAACCCGGCCGCCCCGCGCCCGAGATCGTGGCCGAGGTCGTTACCGCCACGGTGCGCAGCTTTCCCTGGCCCAAGTCGATGCGCTGGGGCGCGGGCAGCCTGCGCTGGGTGCGGCCGCTGCACTCGATCCTGTGCATCACCTATGATGAGGGCGGCGCGCAGGTCGTGCCCTTCGAGATCGACGGCATCGCGGCGGGCGACAGCACGCGCGGGCACCGCTTCATGGCGCCGGATGGCTTTGCGGTGATGTCCTTCGACGACTATGCCGCCCGGCTGAAACGCGCCAAGGTGGTGCTGAACCCGCAGGAGCGCGCGGATCACATCTGGGCCGATGCCACCAACGCCGCCTTTGCCCAGGGGCTGGAGGCGGTGGAGGATCGCGGCCTGCTGGCCGAGGTCGCGGGGCTGGTGGAATGGCCCGTGGTGCTGATGGGCGCGATCGGCGCCGATTTCCTGGACCTGCCGCCCGAGGTGCTGCAAACCTCGATGCGCGAACACCAGAAATTCTTTTCCGTGCGCAATCCGAAAAGCGGCCGGATCGAGAAATTCGTCACCGTCGCCAACCGCGAAACCGCAGACGACGGCGCGACGATCCTGGCGGGCAACGGCCGGGTGCTGGCCGCGCGTCTGGCGGATGCCAAGTTCTTCTGGGAAAACGATCTGCGCGTGGCGCAGGCAGGCATGGGCGAATGGCTGGACAAGCTGGGCGCCGTGACCTTCCACAACAAGCTGGGCAGCCAGGCCGACCGCATCGCCCGCATCGCCGCGCTGGCCCGCGAGATCGCGCCGCAGGTCGGCGCGGATGCGGATCTGGCCAGCGAAATGGTCTATGAATTCCCCGAGCTTCAGGGCGTCATGGCGCGCTATTACGCCGAAAAGGCAGGGCTGGGCGAGGATATCGCCCGCGCCGCGCAGGAACATTACCAGCCGCTCGGTCCGTCGGACGCCGTGCCTACCGCGCCCGTCTCGGTCGCCGTGGCGCTGGCCGACAAGATCGACACGCTGACCGGCTTCTGGGCGATTGATGAAAAGCCGACGGGATCGAAGGACCCTTTCGCCCTGCGCCGCGCCGCGCTGGGGGTGATCCGGCTGGTGCTGGAGAACGGGTTGAGGGTGGGGCTTGAACAAGTCTTCGCCGCCTCCCGGCAGGACGCGGATTCCGCCGACCTGCTCGCCTTCTTCCACGACCGGCTCAAGGTCTACCTGCGCGACCGGGGCATCCGGCACGATGTGATCGACGCCTCGCTGGCGATGCCGGGCAACGACGATCTGTCCCTGCTGGTCAAGCGGGCGGAGGCGCTGTCGGATCTGCTGAAATCCGATGACGGCGAAAACCTGTTGCAGGGGTTCAAGCGCGCCAACAACATCCTCACCCAGGCGGAGGAAAAGGACGGTGTCGAATATTCCTTCGGGGCGGACCCCAAGCTGGCCGAGACGGAGGAGGAGCGCGCGCTCTTCGCCGCGCTCGACGCCGCCCGCGCGCGGATCGAACCGGCGATGCGGGCCGAGGATTTCGCCACCGCGATGCAGGCGATGGCCAGCCTGCGCGCACCGATCGACGCCTTTTTCGAGACGGTGCAGATCAATGCCGAAAGCCAGATCCTGCGGCGCAACCGGCTGAACCTGCTGCACAGCATCCGGGCGATCTGTTCCGACGTGGCCGATCTGAACCGCATCGAGGGCTGAGGCGCGCGAAGGGGCGGACGCTGCCGGTCGGCGCATCGGCGGATGTACCGGCGGATGTATCGGGCGGGCTTGCCAGTTGGGGGGCAGGGCCTATGCTGCCCTCGTCACGAAAAGGTGCCGCAGTGCAGAAAAAACTCGCCTTCTCCGAGATCACGGCCACGGCCGACATTCAGGTGCGCCGCCACGGGGCGCGCGCCAAATGCCTGCAACGGCTGGTGCGCCTCGATATGCCGGTGCCGCGCTCCGTCGCGCTGCCGTTCGAGGCGGTGCGCGACATCGCCGCCGGGCATGACATCGACACCGCCGAGATCCTGCGCAGCTTCGGGGAATTTCCGCTGGTCTCGGTCCGTCCCAGCGCGGAAACCGCCGACTGGGGCGGACCGGGCACCTTGCTGAACATCGGCATGAACGCGCAGATGTGCGATCATCTCGCGACTGTCGTGGGCCAGGAGGCCGCGAACCAGCTGTACCTGCGTTTCGTGCAGTCCTTCTCGGTCGAGGTCGCGCGCCTGGACGAGGAGGAATTCGCCGACGACCAGACGTTGAAGGACGCGCTACACACCTATGAGCTGGAAATGGAGGAGCCGTTCCCCGAATCGGCCTCCGAACAGCTTACCGCGGTGCTGCGGTCGATGGCGCGGGCCTGGGAAGGCACAACCGCGCGACTGTTGCGCCAGGCCAAGGGCGCCCCGCCCGAGGCGGCGCTGGGGCTGGTGGTGCAGCGCATGGCGCTGGGACTGGGCACCGGGGAATGTGGCTCCGGCGTGGTGCAATTCATCGACCCGGTCACCGGGCTGCCGCAGATCACCGGACGCTACAAGAACCAGGCCCAGGGCAGGGGCGGGCTTTTGACCGATCGCGACGCGCTCTATCTGACCCGCGACCCGCGCGGCCCCTCGCTGGAGGAGCGCTGCCCCGCGGCCTTCGCCGAGCTGATCGCGCATGGCGCGCGGGCGCGGTCCGCCCTGCGCGAGGAAATGCAGATCGAATTCACCGTCGAGGACGGCGATCTGCGCATCCTGGATGCGGTGCGCGTGCCGCGCTCGTCGCGGGCGGCGGTGCGGGTGGCGGTCAGCCTGGCCCGCGACGGCGTGATCCCGCGAGAAGAGGCCCTGATGCGGGTGGAGCCGCAGGCGCTGGCCGAATTGCTGCATCCCCAGGTGGACAGATCCGGCGCGACGGATGTTTTCGCGCGCGGCATCGCCGCCAGCCCCGGCGCCGCGACGGGCCGCATCGTGTTCAATGCAGGCGCCGCCCAGGCCGCCGCCGCCAAGGGCGAGGCGTGCATATTGGTGCGCCACGAAACCTCGCCCGAGGATATTCGCGGCATGCATGCGGCCAAGGCCGTGCTGACCGAACGTGGCGGCGTCACCAGCCATGCGGCGGTAATCGCGCGCGGTCTGGGGGTTCCCTGCGTGGTCGGGGCGTCATCGCTCCAGATCGATTCGCGCAACAGGACGCTGGCCACCAGCGACGGGCGCAGTTTCCGCGAGGGCGACACGATCACCATCAACGGCTCTTCCGGTGAGGCCCTGGCCGGAGAGGTCGTGATGTTGCCGCCCGCGCTGGATGAGGTGTTCCAGACCTTCATGGAATGGGCGGAAGACGCGGGCGACATCGGCATCAGGACCAATTCCGATACGCCCGCGGATGCGGAAACGGCCAGCCGGTTCGGCGCGCAGGGCATCGGTCTGTGCCGGACCGAGCATATGTTCTTCGATGCCGACCGGCTGACCGTGATGCGCGAAATGATCTTCGCCGACACCTCCGCCGATCGGCAGGCCGCGCTCGAGCGGCTGATGCCGATGCAGCGCGGCGATTTCCGGCAATTGTTCGAGATCATGCAAGGCAAGCCCGTCTGCATCCGGCTGTTCGACCCGCCGTTGAACGAATTTCTGCCCAAGACCCGCGACGGCGTGCGCCAGCTGGCCGAGGCGATGGATCTGCCGGTCAGCCGAATCACCCGCCGGGTCGAGGCGCTGAGCGAGTTCAATCCCATGCTGGGCATGCGCGGGGTGCGCCTGGGAATCACGGTGCCCGAAATCTACGACATGCAGGCGCGCGCGATTTTCGAGGCGGCGGCCGATGTGGCGCTCGAGGGCCATCCGGTGGAACCCGAGATCATGATCCCCCTCGTCAGCGCCCGGCGCGAGGTCGAACTGGTCAAAAGCCGGATCGACGCCACCGCCTCGGCGGTCCGCACGCATCGTGGGGTGGATTTCCGCTATCAGCTGGGGGTCATGGTGGAAACGCCGCGCGCGGCGCTGCGCGCCGGCGAGATCGCCGATCATGTCAGCTTCCTGAGCTTCGGCACCAACGATCTGACCCAGATGACCTATGGCCTGTCGCGCGACGACGCGGGGCGGTTCATGGGCACCTATGTGCAGCAGGGGGTCTATCCCGAAGATCCGTTCCATACCCTCGATATCGACGGGGTGGGCGAGCTGCTGCTGATCGCGGCCGAACGCGCGCGTGCGGTGCGCAAGGACCTGACCCTCTCGGTCTGCGGAGAACATGGCGGCAACGCCGAATCGATTGCCTTCTGCCGCTCGGCGGGATTCGACTATGTGTCCTGTTCCGCATACCGGGTTCCGGTGGCGCGGCTGGCGGCCGCGCAACTTGCGATATCGGAAATGGCGCCAAAAGGCCGGGCGACAATTTCTCAGTGGATTACCAAGCACTTAAGAATTGGTGGACCGGCGGATTTTGACTGATTGAATCCGCTCTTTGGGCGTGGAATCGCCGGTTCCGTGGCGGATAGGTAGACCCCTCGGCTTTTCTTGGGTACGTCCCAATGCCTGACGGGGCAGCCACCGCGCCTCAGCAGTACATCAAACGAAGGATCTTGAAATTTGCGACACGCTTTTCCCGCGATTGCCGCCGGTGTTTTTTTGTGCCTGGGCGTTGTTCAGGCACAGGCTGATACCCGGGTCAGCACCTCGACCGATCCTACCGCCGTCATCTCCCAGCCTGACGCAAGCTCCACCGCCATTCCGCATGCTGTCGGGACGGCTCATCCTACCGCAGAGGATGATTCGAGCGCCAGCCCGCTCACCCAGATCTCCTATGATCGCGACTTTCTTGCCACGCTGCCGAAGCCGGAAAAAAGCGCCAGCTGGCGCTGCCTGACCGAGGCGCTCTATTTCGAAGCGCGCGGAGAGCCGGTCAAAGGCCAGTTCGCCGTGGCCGAGGTGATTCTGAACCGGGTCGACAGCAGCAGCTATCCCAACAATGTCTGCGGCGTGGTCAACCAGGGCACGGGCCGGAAATTCGCCTGTCAGTTCAGCTATACCTGCGACGGCAAGGCCGAGGTCATCAACAACCGCAAGGTCTACAATCGGCTGGGCAAGATCGCCGACCTGATGCTCAAGGGCGGTCCGCGCAAGCTGACGCAGGGCGCGACGCATTACCATACCACCGCCGTCAATCCGAAATGGGCACGGTCCTTCACCAAGACCGTCAAGCTGGGCGCGCATCTGTTTTACCGCCAGCCCTCTCGCGTCGCGAGCAACTAAGACCTCGCCTTCGGTGCTCCAACGCCCCCGGGGCAACGGCGCGTCGCGGAACCGCCGCCATCCGACGGGTTCGGGCTGGGTTTTTCAGCGCCAAGCGGCTATCACGCGGCAAGACGGGACACGGGCGGGGTGCGGCATGAGCGATGACATCAGACAGGCCTTTGCGCATCCGGCGGAGCGCGCGCTGGCCTCCGGCACGGCGGAGCGCGACCGGATCTCGCTGCGCGATTACGTGGTCGCCGTCGAGATCGGCGCATTCCAGTCGGAGCGCGGAACCACCCAGCGCGTCCGCTTTAACGTGGTGGTGGAGGTCCAGCCGCAGCAGGGGCCGCTGTCGGACGACGTGGACCGCATCCTCAGCTATGACGCCATCACCGATGCCATCGAAGCCGAGTTGAGCGAAGAGAGGCTCAACCTGCTGGAAACACTCGCCGAACGTATCGCCGATCACATTCTGGCCGATCCGAAGGCCGCACGCGTCTTCGTGCGTATCGAGAAGCTCGACCGCGGGCCCGGTGCGCTGGGCGTCGAGATCGAGCGCAGCGCCGATGCCGCGCGCACGGGCGGCGGCGACGCGGCGCACCCCCATCCCGTCGTGGTCTTTCTGTCCAATGCCGTGATCCACGGCGATCGTCTGGGCATCTGGCTGGATCACTTCCAGTCCACGGGCGTGCCGGTCATCCTGTGCCTGGGGCCAGCCGACATCCCCCGGCCCGCCGCGCGCAACGCGCAGGCGCAGCGCCGGATCGATCTGCTGGCGATCGAACAGAATGCCTGGGTGCTGGCGGCGCTGGATCGCCGCTGCGTGGTCGTGGCGACCCGGACCGAAATGGACTGGGCGATGAAACATGGCCAGATGACCGTCTGGGCCCCCTCCAAATTCGTGCTCGACGCGGTCGATCACCCGCGCGCGGCGCCCGACAGCGACGCTGCGCGGCTGGCGCTGTGGCTTGCAGGGCATCTGGATGCGCAGAAACTGGTCGTGCTGGGTCAGCCGGCGCCCGGCGCCGAAAGCGGCAGCGATCTGCCGGTCGAAAGCCGTGATCCCGCGCAGGACCCCTAGCGCCCCACGCGCCGCTTGCCAAAGCCCCGGTTGCGCGGCAAACCCTTCGGCATGACCAACTATTACCGTCCCGTCCCGCGCGACGACGCGCACCGCACCGCCAGCGCGCACGGCCTGGCCGGCGGCTGGCTGTGGTTCGACACCGTCGAGGTTCTGCGCCGCGACGCCGCCCCCAGGCTGATGGCCGCCGATCGGCTGCCGGATGAGGTGCTGGCACGGCTGAGCGCCCCGCGCGCGCCGCTCGCGGGGCTCGACTGGTCCGCGCCGCGTCTGATGGGCATCCTCAACGTGACGCCCGACAGCTTTTCCGACGGCGGACGGCATTTCGACAGATCCGCCGCGCTTGACCACGCCTCCCGGCTGATCGAAGGGGGCGGCGACATTCTGGACATCGGCGGCGAAAGTACGCGCCCCGGCGCGGCCGAGGTGGCCGTGGCGCAGGAACGCGACCGCACCGAGCCGGTGATCCGCGCGCTGCGCGAGCGTTTCGCGGAGGTGCCGATTTCCATCGACACCCGCAAGGCGCCGGTCGCGAAGGCCGCGCTGGCGGCGGGTGCGACGATCCTGAACGACGTCTCGGCGTTGAGCTTCGATCCCGATATGGCCGCGCTGGCCGCCGAGGCGCAGGCGCCGATCTGCCTGATGCACGCGCAGGGCGACCCGCAGACCATGCAGAAGGCACCCCGTTACGATGACGTGGTGCTGGATGTGTTCGATTACCTCGCGCAGCGCGTGGATCATGCGGTGGCCGCAGGTGTCGACCGAAGCCGCATCATCGTCGATCCCGGCATCGGCTTCGGCAAGACGCAGGCCCATAACCTGGCGCTTTTGCGCAATCTCAGCCTGTTTCACGCGTTGGGCTGCGTCATCCTGCTGGGGGCGTCGCGCAAACGGTTCATCGGCACCATCGGCGGAGCGGATGTTGCTGCCGACCGGGTTCCCGGCTCGCTCGCCGTGGCGCTTCACGGGGCGCGTCAGGGGGTTCAGATTTTACGGGTCCATGATATGATCGAGACAAGACAGGCCCTCGCATTGTGGCGGGCCGTCCAGGGATAGTGAGTGACATTTCATGACCAGAAAATTTTTCGGGACCGACGGCGTGCGCGGAACGGCGAACAGGTTTCCCATGACGCCGGAGCTTGCGCTGCGCCTCGGCGCAGCGGCGGGGCGGTATTTTCGCCGCGACGGATCTGCCGCCCACCGTGTTGTGATCGGCAAGGACACGCGGCTGTCGGGCTATATGTTCGAGAATGCGTTGACGGCGGGGTTCACCTCCACCGGGATGAACGTGTTGCTGCTTGGCCCGGTGCCGACGCCCGCCGTGGGTCTGCTGACCCATTCGATGCGCGCCGATGTGGGGGTGATGATCTCGGCCAGCCATAACCCGCATCAGGACAACGGCATCAAGTTCTTCGGCCCCGACGGTTTCAAGCTGGGCGATGACGCCGAGCTGGAGATCGAGGCCATCCTGGAGGGCGAGGTCGAGCTGGCCGCCGCCGAGAACATCGGCCGCGCCCGCCGCATCGACGATGGCCGCGCGCGCTATCTGGAACGGGTGAAATCGACCTTCCCGTCGAACAAGCGGCTGGACGGGCTGAAAGTGGTGATCGACTGCGCCAACGGCGCCGCCTACCGTGCCGCGCCCGAGGTCCTGTGGGAACTGGGCGCGGAGGTGATTCCGATCGGCGTCTCGCCCGACGGCTACAACATCAACGACGGCTGCGGGTCCACCAACACCGCCGCCGCCGCCGCCGCGGTGCGCGAACATGGCGCCGATGTGGGGATCTGCCTCGATGGCGACGCCGACCGGGTGATGATCCTGGACGAGACCGGCGCCGTGGCCGATGGCGATCAGATCATGGCGCTTTTCTCCAAGCGCTGGGCCGATGAGGGGCGGCTGAAGGGGCACACGCTGGTTGCCACGGTGATGTCGAACCTCGGGCTGGAACGCCATCTGGCCGAAAATCAGATCGTGCTGCTGCGCACGCCCGTGGGCGACCGCTATGTGGTCGAGACGATGCGCCGCCGCGGCTATAACCTGGGCGGCGAGCAATCGGGCCACATCGTGATGACCGACTACGCCACCACCGGCGACGGGCTGATCGCCGGCCTGCAATTCCTGGCCGAGATGGTGCGCACGGAAAAACCCGCAAGCGCGCTGATCCGTCAGTTCGACCGCTGCCCGCAGATGCTGCGCAACGTGCGCTTCGCCTCGGGCAAGGAGCCGCTGGCCGACGGGGCGGTGCGCAGGGCGATAAGCGACGCGGAGGGCCGTCTGAACGGCAGCGGCCGCCTGCTGATTCGCAAGTCGGGGACCGAGCCGTTGATCCGGGTCATGGTCGAAAGCGAGGATGAGGCTTTGATGGCGCAGGCGGTGGAAAATGTCGTCTCAGCGCTGGAAGCTGTGCGATAGGCGCCGCAACGCGGACCATTGGCTGATCAACAGGCCCGACAGGATCAGCAGCAGCGCCGTGAACAGGCTGCCCGGCAACGGTTCGGACAGGACCGCCGCGCCGAAGATCATCGACCATGCGGGCACCATGTAATTCGTCAGGCTCATGAAGGTGGGCCCGGCGCTGCGGATCACCACGACCCGCAGCAGGTTGGCGAAGGCGGTGGAAAAGGCGCCCAGGAACAGAACCGCCAGCAGCGCGCCCTGCGGCGGCACCGGCGGCACACCCTCGACCAGCAGCGCCAGACCGGCCGCCGCCGCCGCCCCGATTCCGGTCAGCCAGAAGGTCAGCGTGATCGGGGCGATCGGCGGGCACAGCCTGACCAGGATGCTGCCCACCGCATAGCACAGGGTCGCCGCGATGCACGCCAGTCGGCCGAGCGGCTCCATCGGATCGCCCGTGGTGCCGAACAGGCCGCCGCCCAGCAGCAGCAGGACCCCCGCGAACCCGACCAGAAAGCCCAGCGTGCGGCGCAGGGTCATCCGTTCTCCGGGGACCAGGAAATGCGCCAGCGGCAGCACGAACAGCGTCACCCCTGCCATCGACACGCCCGCAAAGGCCGAGGTGACCGACTGCTGCCCCCAGGCCAGCAGATTGAACGGCAGCACGGAGCTCAGCAGCCCGATGGCTAGCAGATAGGGCCAGCGCGCGCGCCTGTCGGGCTGTGGTGCGTCGTGCGACGGGGCGGCGATATCGGGGGGCGGGGCGCCATGCGGCCGCGTGAAGGCCCAGGCCGCGGCCAGAACGGGCGTCGCCAGCAACAGCCGGAAGGCCGCCAGCCACATCGACGTGATGCCCTCCAGCGCCAGTTCGGTCATGATGAAAGAGCCGCCCCAGATGACACCCAGGGCGGCAATCATGGCAAAGCTGGCCAGGGTGGGCGCAGGCGCCGCGCCCCTGGCCGCCGACATCAGTTCTTGTCCTGATCGACCAGTTTGCCCGCGGAAATCCACGGCATCATGCCGCGCAGCTTCTTGCCGACTTCCTCGATCTGGTGCTCGTCGTTGATCCGGCGCGTCGCCTTGAAGGACGGCTGACCGACGGCGTTCTCCTGCATGAAGTCGCGCACGAACTTGCCGGTCTGGATGTCGCTCAGCACCTCTTTCATGCGCTTCTTGGTCTCGTCGTAGGGCAGGATGCGCGGGCCCGAGACATATTCGCCGTATTCGGCCGTGTTCGAGATCGAATAGTTCATGTTGGCGATGCCGCCTTCGTAGATCAGATCCACGATCAGCTTCACCTCATGCAGACACTCGAAATAGGCCATCTCGGGCTCGTAACCCGCCTCGACCAGCGTCTCGAAGCCCATGCGGA